>NZ_JACJNU010000060.1:0-67725 GCF_014849525.1 Microcoleus sp. FACHB-SPT15
TCGAGGTGTTGAGCCACCGGATTCTCTGGTCGATGGTATTTCTCATCGGACTTTTGGTTTGGCAACGACGCACTTCCGAGTTCTGGGAAGTCTGGCGTTTTAAGAGAAAAGTGAGCTTCCTACTGATAACAGCCTTGCTGCTGACATTTAACTGGGGGCTTTACATCTACGGAGTCAACACCCAGCGAGTGGTAGAAACGAGCCTCGGTTATTTCATCAATCCTCTAGCCAATGTTTTACTGGGATATGTGGTGCTTCATGAACGCTTGCAGTGGGGGCAACAATTTGCCGTGTTATTGGCAAGTCTTGGGGTAGTAAATTTTGTCTGGCAACTGGGAACAGTGCCCTGGATTGCTCTGGGGTTAGCGTTTTCCTTTGCCTTCTATGGACTGGTACGGAAGCTTGTTTCCGTTTCACCGATGGTAGGACTGGCAGTGGAAACGCTGCTAGCTATGCCAGTGGCATTGGCTTTCATTGGATACCAAAGTGCGACAGGAACCGGGCATTTTTTTGCCAACCTGTGGCTCATGCTGTTATTGATGGGAGCGGGAATTGTCACTTCAATTCCGCTGTTGTGGTTCAACAATGCGGCAAAACGGTTGCGTCTATCGACCTTGGGGTTCTTCCAATACATTGCCCCTAGTTTGCAATTGTTGCTGGGAATTTTCTTGTATCACGAATCATTTTCTCGTACCCATGCCGTGACTTTTGGATCAATCTGGTTGGCTCTGCTCATTTACTCGACGACTTCATTTGTCAAGAAGAATCAGTAGTGCTGAACAGCACTTTTAATTCAGCCATAGACCCGATTAAAAACAATTACTCTAAATTATTGAGTATTAAACCACCAAGGGTCAGGAACCGACTCAGTTTTAACCAAAAAAGCTTTTTTACGCATAAATCGTTTGAGTGCAGCCGCCCCCATTCTCGAACCTCCCATGCCAGAAAATTTGAAGGCGTTTTTTTCTCCTTCATGTATTAATGCCGTTAATCCAGCGTCGTTGATGTTGATAGCACCAGCATCAATACATTGTGCTACTTTTAAGGCATCGGCTTGCGAACCGGCAAACACAGCCGCACTGAGTCCGTAGATGGTATCGTTGGCTAATGCGATCACCTCCTCAATCGTAGAAAATGGCATCATGGGCATAATCGGTCCGAAGGTTTCTTCCGCCATCACCTTCATGGAATGGTTAACTTGGCTAAGGACTGTAGGACGGCACCATAACCCCCCATCTAAGTCTTCAAGCTTGCCTCCGCAGTGAACAACCGCCCCCTTTTCAAGTGCATCAAGTAGGTGTTCGGCAATAATATCCGCTTGTCGTTCGGCAATAATGGGACCAATTTCTCCACTTTCAACAGACGGATAAGCCAGTTGCAGGCGTTGTGCTTTTTCTACCAGCTTCTGAGCAAATGACTCAAAAATAGATTCTGCCACGTAAATGCGCTCGATTGAGAGGCAAGATTGCCCAGTGTTGACGACTGAACCCCATAAGATTGCCGAGGTTGCCTTGTCTAAATCGGCTGACGATAAAACAATAGCCGGGTCTTTGC
Source organism: Microcoleus sp. FACHB-SPT15 (assembly GCF_014849525.1). Classification (NCBI taxonomy): domain Bacteria; kingdom Bacillati; phylum Cyanobacteriota; class Cyanophyceae; order Oscillatoriales; family Microcoleaceae; genus Microcoleus; species Microcoleus sp. FACHB-SPT15. The sequence goes on from NZ_JACJNU010000060.1 coordinate 1,555, forward strand.
CTCCCAATTCTAAAAAAGCCGGAACGAACCGCTTAGCTGCTGTCTGTGCTACTTTTCGACCCGTAGCCACACTGCCAGTAAAGCAGACTAAATCCACACATTCAATTAACGCTTCCCCTATCTCGCCAGCCCCTTCAACATAGGCTAAAACATCTCGTAAATTGGGAACGGAGGCAATTGTTTCTACCAGGGGTTGAATGAAACGAGGCGCAATTTCGCTAGGTTTTACAACAACTGCACAACCTGCTAGTAAGGCGGGAATCATATCAATCGTAGAAAGCAACAGCGGAAAATTCCAGGGGCTGATGACACCAACTAAGGGATAAGGAACAAATTCCTGTTGCAGTTGGATAAAGGGAATTGCTGTTGCTTTTTCATCCTCTTTTGCCAACAAGTCTGGTGCTAAGCAACACCAGCGATCAATGCTGGAGATGAACGAGTCAATTTCAAGGATGGATACAGATAATCTGCCTGTGTCGCTTACTAAAGCTTTAGTAATCTCATCTTTTTTTGAGAGTATCACTTGTTTCCACTGTTGCAACGTCTCAATTCGCGGCTCTAAACCTCCCTGCTGCCAATCGATTTGAGCCTCGCGCAATCGGGTACACTGCTCAGTAAGCTGCTCGCATGTCGGCGGCGCAATCCAATAATCAATGTTTCCCGTTCGCGGGTTGCGAACTTCAATCTTTGCACCCATAGTTCAACTGATGCCCAACTTGGCTAAACGCTCAATAGTTTCTCGCTGAGGAAAGGATAAGTGTTTGCGCTCTATCTTACCTTCTCTTCCTAGTATTGGCAGGTAAAAGTGAGACGGGCGGTAGCTGTCTGCATACAGTTCAAAACGCTGTCGGCACATCTGAAACGGGCTAAAAAGAAGCGCCCAAAAATTCCTAGTGTTCAGCTACTTATCGCCTTCAACAAACTCCTCTAGGGATAGTTGGTGCTTCGAGGACTTAGCTTGATTTGGCGACGAAGTATAGGTACTCTAGCAAAACTCTGGCAAGATGAGCAATTGTCAGTATATTCTCGACACACAGGATCTGTACGTCTTCCAAAAGCTCTAGTTACAGAACCTGATTGAAAAGCCATAAAAGCGGTGCTCAGGAGATAGTTAAGAAGGGACAAATGCAACAAACGACAGTGGAAGTTGCTCATCAAGCCTTTTCGCACTTCACTCACGGTCTAGCAACAGGCGAGTGGAACCCATTCTTGGATATGCTTAGCGAAGATTTCACCTTTTGGTTTCCCGTCGGTTCCTACCACGGTTTGAATGTCGGAAAACACAGAGCTCGTGAATTCTTCGAGTATGCTTCTGAGGCTTTTAAGCCAGGGCTATCAGTCACGCTTGAGCGCGTTACCAGTAGTGAGACGACTGTTGTTTTCGAGTTCAGGGACGAGGGATGGCTGAGGGGAGAACCCTATAAAAACCGAATTGCCGTTTCTTTTGATGTTCGTGGAAACCAAATTTGTGCCTATCGGGAATACTTTGGCAGCGATGGTAAATCGAATTAAAAGGGGTACATCCCAATGAGAGCAAAAATACCGGAATGTGAGCGCTAATTGCTAGCCTTCAAGAAGGATACGTGTTTTATTTTTCCTTACTTTGCCTCGCCCTTGAATAATGGATAAGTGAGGTTATCTATAGTGTGGGGTTAGTTGCGGGGGAACGGCGACATTAATGTCGTTTCTGCCCGGATGCGCCAGTTATATACTTACGTCAATACCCTTGAGTGTTGATGGAGCGAACGCCAAAGTTTTCGGTCTACTGACCTTGACAAAAAGCGAGTGAATGGAGATTGACCGATGGACGAGACGACACCGTTAGTTTTTTACGCCAACCGCAACTGCCCGTATGCCCAGCGCAGTTGGATTACACTGCTTGAACTCTCGGTCGATTTTGAGTATCAGGAAATTTCGCTAGGCAAAGACAACAAAACCGAGTGGTTTTGCGCCCTAAATCCCAATGGAACCGTACCCGTAATCAAGCATGGGGAGACGGTAGTCTACGAATCGTTGGTGGTCAACGAGTACTTGTGCGAAGTGTTTGGCGGCAAAGGGGTGACTCTGATGCCATCACAGCTAGCCGCACGAGCGCGAGCAAGGATACTCATGACACGCTGTGACTCCAAGTTGGTCAAGCTCTCCTACAGCTACCTTTCTCACAAACGTACAGAAGACGCGGCTAAAGATGACCAGCTACGGGCACACTTAGAGGAGGAACTCCTCCTTCTCGATGCGGCTATTGAAGCTTCGGGTGGTCCATACTTTTTGGGAGAAACCGTAAGCCTTGTGGACATTGCCTTCATGCCCTTCTTTGAGCGGATGAACGTGGCGCTGTCTGCCTGGAAGGACTTTGAAATTGAAAATTCGGCGCGAGTACACCTCAACACTTGGCTGGAGGCAATGTCAAACCGAGAGACATACAGACAAACGCGCCTGTCGCCAGAGCGCATCAAAGAATTGTACTCTCAATTTCTCAATGTGGACTACTTCAAGCGCGTAGGCGTAGCCCTATGAAAACCTGACCCAACTGTTGATTGGTGCAATTTTAGTATGAACCACTCGTCAGATTCCTCTAGTGAGACAAAGATAAAAGTTGGCAAAGTTCTGCTGATTGGTGTGACGGGAGGTACAGGCGCAAATGTAGTTAAAGGATTTCTCGAACAAAATGTGAGTAACCTACGTGCCATTACTCGCCAAATTGACCTTGAGCGTCCTTCTCTATCCAGGTTGACTCATGCAGGCGTTGAACTGGTTGAAGCTGACCTAGATGATGAGAATTCACTCTCAGCCGCTTTTTCCGGGATTAAAGCCGTTTACTGTCATGCTACCTCTGGGGACTATGCTTCGCCCGATCCACGAGAAATTGAACGGGCGAAGCGAGTTGCACAAGCGGCGAAGCAAGCTAACATTAGCCACTTCGTTTATAACTCCTCCGGTGGGGTAGAGCGGAATTCTGGCATCAGCCACATTGAGCAGAAGTACAAAGTAGAGCAAATCCTCAAACAGACTGGCTTGCCAACCACGATGCTGCGAGCAAGCCTTTTCATGGAAGAGTTTTGGAAGCCCTATACGCGACCGTCCATTATAAAGGGTTCCTTTCCCTTCTCTGTTCAGCCTGACAAGCCTTTACACCTGATCACAACAAAGGATATGGGGCGCGTTGCTGCCTACGTGATGCAGCATCCCTCGAAGTATATTAGTCGAGAGATTGAGTTAGCCGGAGATGTGTTGACCCCAAAACAGATGGCGGAGGAATTTTCAAGAGTCCAGGGAAGACCAGTCGTCCACAAAGAAATTCCTCCCTGGATATTTTTACTTCTATTTCGCAAGCAACTGTTCGATCTCATTCAGTGGTATCGCCATCAGGGCTATCAAGCCGATGTTAAGCACCTGCGCGAAGAGGAGTTTCCCAGACTCCTGACTACCTTTAGAGAATTTCTAGAAGAAACCAACTGGGCAAACGAAGAACTTACCTACGAGGACTTTTGACTTGTGTGTTGGCTGAAGCTCGGCTCATTTTCATCCCAAGTCTTCTGCGTATTTTTCTATTCGAGCATTTCCAGGTTTCGTACCGCGCCTTGATCCGCACTAGTCGCCAGCAGTGCATAAGCCTTGAGCGCCGCACTCACCCGACGCTGACGGGGCTGTGTCGGCTTCCAGGCATCTTTGCCCAACGCTTCCATTGCCACACGACGGTTGGCTAATTCCTCTGCCGATAGCTCCACATTGATGCGGCGATTGGGGATGTCGATTAGGATGCGATCGCCACCCTTGACCAGAGCAATGTTGCCACCCGCCGCTGCTTCCGGAGAGGCATGACCAATCGAGAGACCCGAAGTCCCGCCTGAGAAGCGACCATCGGTCAACAAGGCACAAACCTTGCCCAGACCTTTGGATTTAAGGTAACTGGTCGGATAGAGCATTTCTTGCATCCCAGGCCCACCGCGCGGACCTTCATAGCGAATAATCACCACCTCGCCCGGTTCCACCTCATCGTTGAGAATTCCTTTGACAGCGGCATCCTGACTTTCATAAATGCGGGCTTTGCCTTCAAACACATGAATACTTTCATCTACGCCGGCCGTCTTCACAATACAACCGCGCTCAGCCAGGTTGCCGTATAGCACAGCCAGTCCACCCTCGATGCTGAAGGCGTGTTCGATATTGCGGATACAGCCGTTTTCCCGATCCAGGTCGAGTGAGGGCCAACGGGTCGATTGACTGAACGCCTGCTGAGTTGGAATCCCCGCAGGACCCGCCTTGAAGAAGGTGTGGACGGCTTCGTCATCAGTACGCATGACATCCCAGCGAGCGAGTGCTTCTTTGAGCGTCTTACTGTGAACCGTTGGCACGTCCGTGTGGAGCAATCCGGCACGCTCCAACTCGCCGAGAAGGCCGGGAATGCCGCCAGCACGGTGGACATCCTCGATATGGTAATTGGGGGTGTTCGGTGCCACCTTGCAAAGTTGGGGAACCTGGCGTGAGAGGCGATCGATATCGGACAAGGTGAAATCGACACCGGCTTCATGAACAGCGGCTAGCAAGTGGAGAATCGTGTTGGTCGAGCCGCCCATAGCGATGTCCAGCATCACGGCATTTTCAAACGCTTTGACACTGGCTATGGAGCGCGGCAGTACCGAGTCATCATCCTGCTCGTAGTAGCGACGGGTAATGCTGACAATGGTTCGCGCCGCGTTGAGGAACAGATCCTTACGGTCGAAATGGGTCGCGAGTACAGTGCCGTTGCCCGGTAAGGAGAGACCAATCGCCTCGGTGAGACAGTTCATAGAGTTGGCGGTGAACATACCGGAGCAAGAGCCACAGGTCGGGCAGGCGGAACGCTCATACTCTTCGACAACCTCGTCGCTGATACTGTCGTTCGCGGCAACCACCATAGCATCCACCAAGTCCAGTTTGTGGTCTGCGAGCTTCGTCTTGCCCGCTTCCATGGGACCGCCGGAGACAAATACTGTAGGAATGTTGAGACGCAAGGCGGCCATCAACATACCGGGGGTGATTTTGTCACAGTTGGAAATGCAGACCAGGGCATCGGCACAATGGGCGTTGACCATATACTCGACCGAATCGGCGATAATTTCGCGCGAGGGCAGACTGTAGAGCATCCCGTCATGGCCCATGGCGATGCCATCGTCCACAGCGATGGTGTTGAATTCCTTGGCGACACCACCGGCGGATTCAATCTCACGGCATACCAATTGACCCAGATCCTTGAGGTGAACGTGGCCAGGTACGAATTGGGTAAAGGAGTTGGCGACGGCAATGATGGGCTTCTCGAAATCCTCGGTGTGCATTCCGGTGGCACGCCAGAGCGCACGGGCACCCGCCATATTGCGTCCCTGGGTGGAGGTTTTGGAGCGATAGGTCGGCATGGTGCCTCCGATTCGTCTAAGGGTTCTTAATAGTCTAAACTTTATGGTTGTGTCACAAAAACTTCGAGAGTGACAAACGCTCTGTGTCAATCGAGCGTGCGAGCGCTAAAGTTACCTGCCTAAGTGATGGAGCTGACTTGAAGAATGCCGATCTCAGTAAGGCTGCAATAACACTAACTTGTCACCTAGTCATTTAATTAGTCATTGTCAAATTGTTAGGCTGTGCCATAAACCTGTCGCTCAACACTAGTCAAACGCTCGCTGATTTCTGTAAACTGAGGACGCTGTGATAAAACTGGCTTGAGACACTCTTGCTGTAAGCAACGAAGACTCTCCACTGCTTTATAGTGCAAAGACGACTCCTGGAGTGTGCAACGGTCTAACATATCCTCAAGTAAGCACCCAAACGCCCTCACCTCTAATCGTTCTAGCGCTTGCGCTATCACCCCATCACTCTTGTCATATTTAGAGGCGGCTCCAAAGTCTCCCAGCAAACTCTGACCCGTTTCATCCACCAGAATATTATGAGCATAGAGATCACCATGCATGAGGCCTTTGGCATGAAGGTGTGCCGCCGCCGAGGCAATGCCCTGAGCAATGCGTAAAATGACAGGCAAAGAGAACGAGGTGGAAGCACTGTAGGTATCTCTTGTGCAGGTGTCAAAGTCTGGCGGCTGCCCTAAGTTTTTGTAATGGGGAGGGATGAGCGAAAACACAAGCCCAAGTTTCTCCTGGGGTTCGTTGCTGAGCTTGCCTAGCACGTTAACTTGATTGTCATGGTACCCAGCCGCCAAACTTGCCGCCATTTCATCAGCCGGTAACCCGTCACTGGTGATCTCACCCTTGAAGATCTTGATTGCCACCTCTTGTTGGGCAAGCTGGGTTGTCCAAAGCCCCTGATAAATCACCCCACTCGCCCCTTGCCCAAGGATTTCCCCCAGCGTCAGCTCGGTCCAATCAATGTCTGGAAGCACTGGCTTTGTCATAGCGTCTCTATTACACAAGGGGTTGCCAGCATAAGCCAGCCAAGACAGGCGAGGCAGGGTGAACAACCAGGGGGGCAGCGCCGTGAGCTGATTCGCCGAAAGCCGTATGAGTTCCAATTTCTTGCAAGAAGCCATTGACTCGGGGAGCGACTGGAGCCGATTGCCAGCCAGCATCAGCTTTTGCAAATGGCTCAAGCTACCAAGGGAAGCGGGTAGCTTCTCAATTTTATTGTTGGTGAGAATCAGCCAGCGGAGCGAGTACGGTAGGGCTTGCTCGCCAACACTCGCAATCTGGTTGGATTTAAAACTCACTATCTTGAGGTCAAGGCAGTGTGAAAGAACGGAGGGAATTTCCTCAAAATCATTGTTGGTCAAGAAAACAATTTTGAGGTTCTTTAATCGTTCAAACTCATCGGGTAAGGTTTTTAAATGGTTATTCGATAGATCCAAGATTTCTAAGGAATCGGCAAGAGCATAAATCTCTGAGGGAAATTGAGTGAGTCCGCAAGATATATTGAGTCGTTTGCTCCCGGCTAACTCTCCAGAGCGAAGCAAGTCTAGGGTTTCCATTTAATGAGAAAGTAGCTCCGTGTCATGAATATTGTTAAAAGAAATGCCGTCTCTCATCCTTCCCAATAAAATATTGCTGGGCTTGATGTCTCGGTGAATAACAGGTGGTTGCCGAGTGTGCAGGTACATCAGGATTTCTAGCAAAGCTTTGGCTAACTGTTTAACCTCAGCTTCGCTAAACGTGCGTCCAGCTTCATTGCCCAACATAGCTGAACCCTTCATCCATTCAGAGTGATCACGATCACTTGCCGTCGCTGGTTAGTGTGAGCGAGGCGAGTCCGAACTATTTTGTAGTCTTGTAATATTGTGAGTATCGGTTAATTGCGGTTAGATGACCTAAAGCCAAACTAACTGCAACGGAAATATAACAGATATAACAAATAAACTCTAGAATCTAGCCACGTTCCCAAGGAAGCAATCGCACCTCGTAAGACCAAAACGATTCAAGGAAAAAAAGAGATCTACCTTTACGCCTTAGAGAGCAACGCTTCAATCTGACCCAGCAAAGATTCCAGTTTCTTACGCTTTTTCGGGTCATCCCAGACTTTCTGCTTCTTAGCCAATTTATAAGTGGCTCCCATCCGCTCAGCTAGAGTGGGAGGTTCGCTTGTCGGCACTTGAGCTTCTTTGACCCGCTCTCGAATTCGACTCAAGGACAGGAAATCATAAATCGCATCGTCTAACAGACGATGACGTTCAGCTTCGTCTTTAACTTGTGCTATGGCTTTCGCCTTAGTGTACTCAAGGCGACCAGCCCGTAGAGCTTCCAGAATGTCAGCCGGCAGTTTGAGCAGTGGGAGGCGAGTTCGGACAAACGACTGCCAGTTCATTCGCCCCAAGGAAGCAAACACCTGCTCGATCGCTTCGGTTTCCTCCTTACCCGAAACATTTCGGGTAACTTTCCCTTTCGCTTCATTTTCCAGCCGGTAAAGCTTCGAGGTGACATCCTCTAACTCACACTCCAATCGGAAAGCCAAAAGGCTAAGTATCCCTTCCGTCTCCTCAACCGGATTGAGGTCTTCCCGCTGCAAATTTTCCACGAGAGCATACTGAACCGCCTGGTCATCCGTCATTACCCGAACCGTCACCGGCACTTCGGTTAATCCAGACTCAAGAGCCGCCCGATAGCGTCGCTCTCCCGCCACCACCTCATACTTCTCATCTACAGGTCGAACAAGTAGGGGTTGGAGAATCCCTTCGCTCTTCACCGACTCCACCAAAGACTGCATCGCTTGGGGGTCAAAGTAGCGGCGAGGCTGATTTGGAGGCAAGATAATTTTGTCGAGGTCAACGGTGGAAGGAACTGTTGGGTCTTCCTCTTCACTAAATAGAGCCACATTCTTAAGCTTTGAGCGGTCAGCTGGCGGTTGGGTACGTTGTCGGGGACTCATAGTAAACACTCCAATTGCTGGGCAATCTCATCAAAAAGGCGTAAGATAACTTGATTTTTGTTAGGGCAAAGCGCTAAAGGCTTTCCATACTCAGCTGCTTCCGCCACCGCTGTCGCACGGGGCAGTGGGGGAAATATCGGTGCAAGGCTTGAGAGTTGTTCTGAAATCGACTGTAAGGTGCGCTGGTCGAGAGAGTTACTCGCACTGTACATCGTCGGGAAAAACCCCGCGAACTTGAGGGTTCGGTTGAGCTTGCGCTGTACTCGCGCCACCGTCTTCAACAGCGAGTCAGTCCCCTTCAAAGCTTTGAACTGACACTGAATCGGGACTAAGACATGAGTCGAGGCCACGAGGCTAATTTGACTCAATATCCCTAAGCTGGGGGGACAATCAATCAAGATGAAGTCGTAGTTAGGCAACAGGGGAGCCAGCACTTCTTTCAGCCGAAACTCTCGGAGTTCAGCAAAGATTAGTTCTTGTTCCGCATTCGCCAGGTCAATATTAGCCGGAGCTAAATCCATACCCTGCAAGTTGGAGTGGAGCGCTATCGGCTCCTCTTCAAGAGACACTAGGGCATCGTATAGCGTTTTCTCTAAATCCGCAGGCTCCAACCCCATGAATGTCGTCAAGGAAGCTTGCGGGTCCATGTCTACCAATAAAACCTTATGACCGCGTTGGGAAAGGTGATAGCCAAGGTTTTGGGTGAGCGTTGACTTGCCAACGCCTCCCGCTTGATTGAACAGTGAAATAACAACAGTCAACGATCGCCGTACCGAGTGTTCCTGCTCAGACTATACCTCTATTAGTGAACAAAAAGAATACAGAAGTGGCTGTGTTCAGGAGTTCAGGAGAATTATGAATCCAGCCTAAGAAGAATTTAGAGCCGAATAGCAGCAATCGCCAGAATCTTGCCAATGTCCCCTTAATACAAGCGATTAGGAGGGATGACTGACTCGCCAACTCGACCCAGAGGTTTGCATAATAGCGGTTAAGCCTTCATATCGCCGAAAGTCCTTTTACCAAGGAACGCCCTGTGATACCCATTAGTCTTGACTCATTAATTAGCGCCATTACCGGAGTTGCCAGTCCAACCGCTTTGATAAAGGACAAGCTTCAGCGCAATGAGACAGTCATCAAATTACTCAAGAAGTTTAACCTCGACCCAGAGCATCCACCCGCTGATTTCAGCGGAGTCTACGCCTACGCTCTTGTTGAGTACGGTGTTGGCAAACCTAAGCCAATTCTTGAACTTTTTCGGCAAAACGAGATTCAAAAGATTTTTCGCAAGGCGTTAGACCAAAATAATCCTTCAATTCTTCTCAAAGAAGGCGAAGCATTTCTTGATACATATGCCTTGGGGGATGAAATCCGAGACTTGGGAATTGACCCTCGTCGAGAATTTGCGGCTTTGGCGGCAGTGTTTATCGAGGTGGCGAAGCGCACCCGGACACCCGCTGAAGTTCTCACCAATCAGCAGATAGGCTCCTTACATAAAAACTTAAGAAATATCCAAGAACGGTTAGATAGACTACCTACACTAGAGGGAATTCGCACAGAAATTGCTCGGTTAGCGGCACAGGATTATCCAGCACTGCAAGCGGCTTCCCCCTCAACTGATATAAATTGCAGGGCATTTGTATTAGCTCAGCAGATGAGAGGCTGGTTTGAAACCTTAGGCTATCGCTTTGAGCGGTATGAGGTTTGGGAAGATACCTATTTTGAGTGGATTATCAACATCCCAGTACGGCGGAATCGGTACGATCGCATTCTCGTGCGGGGTATTGAGGGTGAGGCAGGAATCAGGGATGTAGCGGCGTTGCGAGATTCGGTGGAGGAGCAACGAACCGATGAAGGATGGTTAGTGACGGCACGGCGCATTTCACGGGCAGCGCGTGATGAAGTGGATAAGGAGGAAAATCATCACCTGGGCTGCTACACCTTCGATGAACTCCTCGATCAGGATGCTGAGTTCAGTGGCTATCTCGACTGGTTGGAAGAAGAGGTCAAACGCCGAGACATTGAGACAAAGTATGTTCCGCTTGCCTGCACGAAAGAAGAGTTTGACCCCGTTACCAAGCGCAGGTTAGCCGTCAGTCGCTACGATGAGCGTGACGGTTGGATTAACGGTTACATCGACCTCTGGCTTGATGACCCAGCTAAAGAGCATATCTCGATTCTGGGAGAATTCGGCACGGGCAAGACGTGGTTCGCCTTCCATTATGCTTGGACAGCACTGCAACGCTATCGCGATGCCCAAAAACGTGGCGTTGAACGCCCTCGCCTACCCTTAGTTATCCCCTTGCGTGACTATGCCAAGGCAGTAAGTGTTGAGTCTCTATTTTCAGAATTCTTCTTTCGCAAGCATAAGCTACCCATACCTCACTACGAAGCCTTTGAGCAACTCAACCGCATGGGTAAGCTGCTACTGATTTTCGATGGTTTCGATGAGATGGCAGCTAAGGTCGATCGCCAAGCAATGATTAACAACTTTTGGGAGTTAGCGAAGGTAGTGGTGCCGGGGGCTAAGGTCATCCTGACTTGTCGCACAGAGCATTTTCCAGAGGCGCAAGAAGGACGGGTGCTGCTCAATGCTGAATTGCAAGCTTCGACGGCTGCTCTAACTGGCGAAACACCTCAGTTTGAGGTGCTGGAACTGGAGAAGTTCAACGATGAGCAAATCCGTCAGGTGTTGTCGTTCCAAGCCCCAGCCGCAACAGTCGAGGATGTGATGGGAAGTTCCCAACTGTTGGATTTAGCTCGCCGTCCGGTGATGACGGAGTTAATTCTGGAAGCGCTGCCGGATATTGAAGCGGGTAAACCTGTCGATATGTCGCGGATTTACCTGTATGCGGTGCGACGCAAGATGGAAAGAGATATTAGAGCGGAACGCACGTTTACTTCGTTGGCAGACAAGCTCTACTTTTTGTGTGAGCTGTCGTGGGAGATGCTGTCAAATGACCAGATGAGTATCAATTATCGCCTTTTCCCTGAACGCATTCGTCGATTATTCGGTTCGTTTGTTCGAGAGGAAAAGGACTTAGACCACTGGCATTTTGACATGATGGGTCAGACGATGCTCATCCGCAATTCTGAGGGGGATTATACTCCGGCTCATCGATCACTGTTGGAGTTCTTTGTTGCCTATAAGTTTGCGGCTGAACTGGGGGCGTTGGCTTCAGATTTTACGGACTTGGCAATAGCACAGTCGCATTTAGATGAAGGCACTGCGTCCTTAAGTTACACTTGGTCTTCCTATTTTCGGCGTCAAATGGATGAGGCAGGGAGGATTGTGCCTATTGCGCCTCTTAGGGCATTTGCAAGTGAATCTCTAGCGCAGGTTCGCAATACGTTTGGACAAGCGCCGTTGACCAAGGCGGTTATGGATTTAATCATCCCAATGCTTGATATTCAATCCTCCTCTCCCCCTGCTCCCCCTGCTCTCCTCGAAATTCTAGAAGCAACACGAGGCAAAAGTGAAGAGGAGGTAGGTTATGTTGGGGGGAATGCGGCGACACTGCTAGTGAAGGTTGATAAGGGTACGCTTGAAGGGAAAGATCTCAGCCGTAGTGTAATTATCGGCGCTGATTTTACTAAGGCCAGCCTGCGCCGTGTCAATTTTATTGAGGCGAATCTAGCTGATTCTGTTTTTACTAGAGTCTTGGAAAGTGTCTGGTCAGTGGCATTTAGTCCAGATGGCAAGCTTTTAGCTATAGGTGATAGTAATGGCTTAGTTCAGCTATGGGAAGCTGCCAGTGGAAGAGAAGTTTTGTCCTGTAAAGGGCATAGCAATTGGATACGTTCAGTCGCCTTCAGTCCTTGTGGTGAGATGGTTGCTAGTGGCAGTTCTGACCATACTGTCAGGCTATGGAATATTCGCAACGGTGAATGCCTAAACATCTTGCAGGGACATACCAATCAGGTTTTGTCAGTCGCCTTCAGTCCTTGTGGTGAGATGGTTGCTAGTGGCAGTTCTGACCATACGGTGAGGTTATGGGATATCCGCAACAGTGAATGCCTGAACAGCTTGCAGGGACACACCGATTGGGTACGTTCAGTTGCCTTCAATCCTTCTGGCAAGATGCTTGCCAGCGGTAGCGATGATACAAAGGTGAGGTTATGGGATATCCACAAAGGTAAATGCTTGAACATTTTGCAGGGACACATGGCTGAGATAAATTCAATCGCCTTCAGTCTTTCTGGTGAGAAACTTGCCAGTAGCGCAGACCAAACAGTGAAGCTATGGGATGTCAGCAGCGGTCAATGCCTCAAGACTTTACAGGGTCATAGTAAGCGGATCAACTCAGTAACCTTCAGTCTTTCTGGTGAGAAACTTGCCAGTGGTAGCGCAGACCAAACAGTGAAGCTATGGGATGTCAGCAGCGGTCAATGCCTCAAGACTTTACAGGGTCATATTAATTGGGTATTTTCAGTCGCTTTCAGTCCTTCGGGTGAAATGCTTGCCAGTAGTAGTTCTGACCATACTGTAAGGCTATGGGATGTCAACAGTGGTCAATGCCTCAAGACTTTACAGGGTCAGTCTAATTGGGTATCTTCAGTCGCTTTCAATCCTTCTAGTGAGACGCTTGCCAGTAGTAGTTCTGACCATGCTGTAAGGCTATGGAATATCCGCAACGGTGAGCGCTTGAAAACTTTGCAGGGTCATCGCAATTGGGTAAACTCAGTTGCCTTCAGCCCTTCTGGTGAGATGCTTGCTAGTGGTAGTGATGACCATACGGTGAGGTTATGGGATATCCGTAGCGGTGAATGCTTTTACACTTTGCAGGGGCATAAGGATGCGGTACATTCAGTCGCCTTCAGTCCTTCTGGTGAGGTGCTTGCCAGTGGTAGTGCTGACCAAACAGTGAGGTTATGGGATATTCGCAGCGGTGAATGCCTTTACACTTTGCAGGAGCATAAGGATGCGGTACGTTCAGTCGCTTTCAGTCCTTCTGGTGAGGTGCTTGCCAGTAGTAGTGCTGACCAAACAGTGAGGTTATGGAATAGTCGCAGCGGTGAATGCCTTTACACTTTGCAGGGGCATAGGGATTGGGTACGTTCAGTCGCTTTCAGTCCTTCGGGTGAGATGCTTGCCAGTAGTAGTTCTGACCAAACAGTGAGGTTATGGGATATTCGCAGCGGTGAATGCCTTTACACTTTGCAGGGGCATAGGAATTGGGTACGTTCAGTCGCTTTCAGTCCTTCGGGTGAGATGCTTGCCAGTGGTAGTTCTGACAACACAGTGAAGCTATGGGGTATCCGCAACGGTGAATGCCTAAACACCTTGCAGAGACATACCAATCAAGTTTTGTCAGTTGTCTTTAGTGTGGATGGTATGACCCTTGCCAGTGGTAGTGCGGATGAAACAATTGAGCTTTGGGATGTCAAAACAGGTGAATGCCTAAAAACACTGACAGACAGACCTTATGAGAGCATGAATATTATGAGCGTTACGGGTTTAACGGAAGCAGAGAAAGCCACGCTCAAAGCTTTAGGGGCGGTAGAAGATGGCGACGTTGTAGAGATGCAATGAATTGTGTCTTGTGCGATCGCGTCTTGGCAAGAGAGTTAGTGAGCTGACGAGCCACGCACTCTTTAAGTAGTTGCACAGAATTAATTACACAAGATTTGGGCTAAAATTTTTGCCTAGTAAAGAATCAGTGTGTAATTAATTTTGTTTGGTTACTTATTTGCCCCGACTCTTGATCCGTTTGTACATCACAAAATTTCAGATGAGTGCTGTTCATTCTCCTTGAGCCTCTCTACTCCTATTAATATGAATCTCTAACCGCTCCACCGCCATTCGCTTAGTCTCCTCTCCTCGACGGTCATATTTAGCCGTTGTTACCGGACTGGAATGCCCCACCAGTTTCGCTACCGTAACAATATCAATTCCAGCATCAAGCAAATCCGAGCAAAACGTTCTCCTGAAATCATGAGGAGAGAACGAAGTCACTCCAGCTTCTAGAGCGCGTTTGCGAACAATCATCAGCACCGCCTGGGGAGTCATGTGTCGCTTGAGTAGCCGTCGCCCCTTGGTGACGGGATACAATAACGCTCCGGGTTCATTGCCCCGGAGCGGCAGCCAATCACTCACCAACTCACACGCCGAAGAAGGAAGATACACCGTCCTGTCTTTACCCCCTTTGCCGCCCCGAACTTCCAAAGCCCTAGCATCAGCGTTGAAGTCCCGTAACTCCAAGTGAACCACCTCTGCTCGCCGCAACCCCGCTCCCCTTAAAATCGCCATCAAGGCAGCATCTCTCTTTCCCGCCGGAGTTGGGTCTTTAAGGCAAACCTCAAACAAAGCCGTAATCTCGGCAGCACTCAAAGCACGACCTCTAAGTTTAGTCGTCGTCTTTATTTTCGGTAAGTCCACAGCCTTGGCATAGTCAGTCGCCTCCATCAAATCCAGTCTCACCGCTTCGGAGAGTACCCGCCTCAAGGCACACATCATCTTTCTCGCCGTCGCCGGCGAGTGTTGCTCTGAAAGTGCCGTCTGAACTGCCGCCGTATGCTGATACCGTAGTGCTGCCCAGTCCAAGCTCATCGCCTCACACTGACCATCAGTAAGAAGAGAAGCGATCGCATCAAGAGCCTGCCGCATCGTCGAGCGAGAGCCAGGAGCTATTAGGGCAAGGTAAACCGCCGCTGGGTGCTGAGTAAGCGGCAGCGGATTAGAGAGCGCTAAAGATTTAGCGCCGAGGGGGAGACCCATAAAGTTATCAGAACAGCAATTCTAAAAAGTTATTATGTCATAGAGTACGCTCACAATTTCTGTAGATTCGACCTCAAAGCCGCTGCGCTACACTCAACTGAAACAGTGTTATCAGTTGTTGTTTTGTCAGGGATTGCACAATACCCATACTTAATCTCTTGCCCTAGGCGACACCGATGTCGTGTCATCTGCGTAACCGATGACGAGGAAGAGGGCAATCGGTAATTATTGCCGATTTGCTGCCAAGCCATCAATGCCTAACAGGTCTCTGTAGTGTATATCGAGTACACTACAGCGCTAGTGTGCGCCCCAAAAACTTGGAGTGAGGGCAGTTTCATGACAGAGATGAGAGTGACGAGTTTTTGGTACAGAGATAGAGGCTGTAGTGCCGTTTTGAAGGCGAGGTGCGAAGCTAAACCAGAAATGGGGGGTTTTCTAATACGCCAACCCTCCTGTCACTCGATAGCACTTTTACAGAAACTTCCCTTTTTACAAAAGCACTACATGTAAATAGGGTTTGGTAAAAAATGTAAATAGTAGTATCACAAAACTTATTTCCCCTCATCCTCTCAAAAACGGTCGTTTCTGAGAAACCCCTCCCAATCCCTTACTAGTGCACCACAACACCCCAACTCCGTTCTCACAATTCATTCTCACAATCAAATTATCAAAACTCCTGATAAGATAAGTTTTGATAGAATCATCAGAATAACTTTGTAGTTACAAGATAATAATGCTTATTGGGTATGCCAGGGTTAGTACTCCTGCACAGTCACTAGATTTACAAGTTGATGCTTTAGTCCAAGCAGGTTGTGATAAAAAGAAGATTTTTACTGATATCGCCAGTGGCTCGAAAACCGCTAGACCCGGACTGGATAAAGCCCTCGACTACGCCAGAGAAGGTGACATCTTGGTGGTATGGAAATTAGACCGCCTGGGTCGCTCATTGGGGCATCTCATTGAAGTCGTGAAGGGATTGAGCGACAGGGGCATTGGGTTCAAAAGCATCCAGGAGAGCCTGGATACCACCACTAGCGGCGGGAGACTAATTTTTCATGTGTTCGGAGCGATCGCAGAATTTGAACGAGACTTAATTCGTGAACGCACCAACGCCGGACTAGAAGCTGCCAGGGCTAGGGGAAAGAAGGGAGGTCGCAAAAGAGCCTTGACAGATAAGCAAATCAGCATTGGAAAGTCCTTGGCAGCAGACAAAAGCCGCAGCATCTCTGATATTTGCCAGACACTTAAAATTTCCCCCGCGACTTATTATCGTTATATTCACCAATAGGAGAATTAGAGAGTGCTCGTGAAAGAAAACACAGTTGATGCTCTCACTGTCTGACTAAACAATGGAAATGGAGCCTTGCCGAAGGTAGAGTTTTTCAAGTTATTACAGCAATTAGGTCTTGGCGTACATTTTTATTCGGCTGCTACTTACTCCCTAGTTAAGCTTGAGTCAGAATTAGCGCACACTTAGCTAACTAGGTAAAGGGTGGATGGTGCAGATGCAATGAAACAAATAATCTTAGTTACTGCTGCAATCCTGGCTCCTCTATGGTTAGCTACTCCTGTAGAGGCTCAAATAATATTCACTCCGCCAAACTTAAACCCGCCCGATAACCCACCAACGGTTGGGGTACAAGGAGGGGCATCAGGTCGTTCATTTGTCCAACAAGGGAAGCCACTAACTGCTTTAATACCGAAAACTCAGCTAGGTTTGACTGTTGCTGAGTACCCGACATTTTTTATCAATGTTCCTCAAGCTTCTGAACAGACAGGGGAATTCACCCTCTTGGATGAAGATGACAAGATTGTCTACGAAACACGACTGACACTCCCCAGCCGTGCTGGAGTTGTTAGTTTCAGCCTCCCAAATACAGGAACCTTAGCGCCTTTAGAAGTTGGCAAGCCATATCAGTGGTATTTCACGATAGTTTACGACTTTAATGATCATTCTGAAGATATTTCCGTACAAGGATGGATACAGCGAGTTGAACCCAGCCTAGACCTAATCAAAAAATTAGAGCAAGCAGCTCCCAAAAATCGTCCAGCCCTCTACGCCGCCGCTGGAGTTTGGCACGAGACCCTTGCTAGTCTAGCTGAACTACGTCGCGACACTCCTAATGATGCAACTTTAGCTCAGCAATGGGCAGAGCTACTGAAGTTAGAGGCAGTAGAACTCGACGAAATTGCACAAGAACCTCTGCTAGGAAGTTTGTCTGCCTTGGATCAGATTCCCACGCTACCTCTAGAGACAGAAAATGAGCGCTCGCGCTCAGAAGCACGGGAACCGGGTATAGGGGAAGGTCAATTCAGTCCTCCGGAGTTGGAACGTGGTACGAGAACCACAACAGGTGGAGGAACGCAGTGAAGAGTAACGATGTCGCTTCCAAGTCGGGTCGCTATCAGGACTTTTACCCTCTAACTACGGCTGTACTCGTTTGCCTTAGTTGCTTCCTGTATGAACAACCCAGCGCGGCATCTTTTCCAACAGCTGTTTCTCTAGCACAGGAGAACAGGATTCAAGAGCAGAAAGCTTTTGCAGATAGTCTATTTCAAAGAGGCAATCAGCAGTTTCACCAAAGCCAGTTTCAAGACGCTCTCTCAACGTATCAACAACTTCTCAAGCTGCGTCAAGCGATTGGTGACAAGGCAGGCGAGGGGCAAGCCCTTTACAGAATAGGTATTACCTACCGCCATTTAGCTCGGTATCCCCAAGCGCTGGAAGCCGTCGAGCAGGCGTTGACCATTGCTCGTTCTGTTGGCGATAGCGGACTCACAGGACGCACGCTCAACGAGATTGGTTTTATTCACTACAGGCTGAGCCAATATCCAAAAGCCTTGGAGTTTTACCAACAAGCTTTAGCAATCGCCAGAGAAATTAGCGATCAGACCCTTGAAGCCTACATCCTCGACAATTTAGCTGTTATTCACTACAGGCAAGGTAAGTATGACCGAGCTTTAAAGCTCCACCAGCACGCCCTAACTTTGAGCCGGGAAGTTGGCGACCGAGCTGCCGAAGGGTTGATTCTCAGCAATATTGGTGTTGTTTATGATAGCTTGGGCGACTATTCCCAAGCACAGATGTTTGCTCACCAAGGGTTAGCCATTACTCGCAACGTTGGTGATCGCTTTATAGAATCACGCATCCTCAACAACATTGGTGTTACTTACGGGAATCTGGGTCAGTATGACCGAGCGCTGGAATTTTATCAACAGGCACTTGCCATCCGCCAAGACATCGGCGACAAAGCCGGTGAAGGATTTACGCTCAACAACATCGGAACGGTTTACAACAGGTTAGGTCAGTATTCTCAAGCCTTAAAGTTTTACCAGCAAGCCTTGGCGATTCGGCAGGAAATTAGCGATCGCATCGGCGAAGGAATAGCGTTGAGTAACATCGGTGCAGTTTACTGGACTTTAGGTCAGTACACAAAAGCGCTGGAGTTTTATCAACAATCGTTGGTGATCGCAAACGAAATTGGCGATCATCCGGGAAAAGGATACATCCTTAATAACATAGGAGGTGTCTATTCCAGTTGGGGTCAATATGCGCGGGCATTGGAGTTCTATCAGCAATCCTTAGCGATTGTGAAAGAAATCGGCGATCGAGCTGGGGAAGGACGCACGCTCAATAGCATTGGTGGGATTTACTATAGTCTGGGTCAGTCTACTGAGGCATTGAAGGTTTACCAGCAAGCCTTAGCGATTCGCCGCGAGATTAGAGATAAAGCAGGTGAAGGAATCACTCTCAACAACATTGGCTTGGCTTATAACCTACTCGGTCAGTCGGCTGAGGCATTGAAGGTTTACCAGCAAGCCTTAGCAATTCGTCGCGAGATTGGAGATCAAGCTGGGGAAGCAAGTACGCTCAATAATATTGCTCTAATTTACGACGGACAAGAGCGGGAGCGCCAAGCACTTGTCGTTTTCGGGCAAGCTTTAGCCATTCGTCAAGAGATTGGCGATCAGGCGGGAGAGGCAACAACCCTCAACAACATTGGACTCGTTCACAAAAAATTGGGCGATTCTTCCCAAGCTTTGGAAGCTTATCAACAGGCATTGGTAACTTTCCAGGAAATCGGTAATCGTCCGGGAGAACGCAGCGCCCTTAGTAACATCGGTTCCCTGTTAGAGCAACAGAATCAAACAGAGTTAGCCATCATTTTCTACAAGCAATCTGTCAACGTTACTGAGGCAATTCGCCGAGATTTACAGACACTCTCATCAAAGCAGCAGCAATCCTATACCACAACGGTTGCCAATACCTATCGCCGTCTGGCTGACCTGCTGTTGAAACAAGACCGAGTCTTGGAAGCTCAACAAGTCCTAGATTTACTGAAAATTCAAGAATTGGACGATTACCTCCGCAACATCAGAGGCAATAATGACAGCGGTTTAGGTATTGAGTTGCAGCCTCAAGAACAGCAAATTCTAGAGAATTATACGGCTCGTCAAGACGAAGCCACCAAACTGGGCAGAGAACTCGCTCAACTGCGACAAATTCCACCGACTTCTCGCTCACCAGCTCAAACGCAGCGTATTACCCAGTTAGAGCGAATTCAGCAACAGATTCGCCAAGAATTTAACGACTTCATCCGTAGTCCTGAAGTTGTGACACTAGTGCAACAGCTCAATCAAACAGCTGGAGGTCAAAATCTCGATTTGCCCAACCTCAACCGTCTACAGCGGCAGTTGCAACAGGTGAAGTCCGACGCTGTGGTTTTATATCCCTTGATTCTGGAAGACCGACTAGAACTAGTACTCGTTACGCCTTATTCTCCCCCAATCCGTCGCACGGTGCCAGTCAAACGAGAAGACCTCAACAAAGCAATTGTGGAGTTCCGTCGCGCACTCACCAATCAAATTGGTTCTGCTAACCGAGTGAGGGAACCGGCACAACAGCTCTATAACGTACTGATTAAACCCATTGAAAACGACCTCACCGAGGCAAAGGCGCAAACGATTATTTACGCTCCTGATGGGCAATTGAGATATATTCCCCTAGCTGCCCTACACGATGGCAGAAGATGGTTAGTGGAGCGCTTTGGCATCAACAACATTACAGCAGCAAGTCTTATTGAGTTCAAACCGCAAGGCTCTGTTCAACTCCAGGTCTTAGCGGCTGCCTTTAGTGAGGGAAGCTTTGAATTCCAGGTAGGGAGACAATCGTTTGACTTTGTTGGCTTAAGATTTGCTGGTCGTGAAGTGGAGAATATTGCCGCACTCATTCCCAATACGACGAAACTGTTGAACCACGCCTTTAGTCGTGATGCTACTATCCCTCAGTTAAACGACTATACTATTGTGCATTTCGCTACTCATGCGGCTTTTGTGCCCGGTCAGCCGGATGAGTCGTTTATCTTGTTTGGCAATGGTGAGCGCGCCACTCTGCGAGACATCGAAACTTGGAGCCTAACAAATGTAGATTTAGTAGTACTTTCCGCCTGTCAAACGGGTGTCGGTGGAACTCTGGGTAATGGTGAAGAAATTCTCGGCTTGGGTTACCAGATGCAACAAGCTGGAGCCTTAGCAACGATTGCGTCTTTGTGGGTTGTTGATGATGAAGGAACGCAGATGCTGATGAATGTGTTCTACGAAGCGCTACGGCAGGGGAGTACAAAAGCTGAAGCCTTGCGGCAAGCGCAAATTGCCTTAATCCACAGTGAAGAGAAACGTCCTTACTATTGGGCACCCTTTATTCTTATTGGCAACGGCTTTTAACTAATGTCCCATTTAAACCCTAAAAATTTTTTTTCTCAAACCCAAGTTTCTGTGTTCCAAGAAGCAATGTGCCTGTCTCGTTTAGAGAGATGTTTATCTGGGACACGAAAATCACGGTACTGAAGCTATTCAACAGAATTGGTTGATTGAAAAACGGGGACAGCGTAATAAACTTTCCGTATTTTAAAGTGTTGTACTGGTCTTTGGATTAACAGTAAACAGGCAAGACTTCTCAGCCTAGCTCTAAAACATTCCGTAAAAGAGTCCAAAAACGGAATGTTTTGAGGTTAGGCTAAAGCTTCAGGTCTATAACTGTTAAAAAGCTCTCCAGCTCGTTCACCCGACGAGGAGTGTGGGTGGCAAGATTGCTCACCCCGCCGCACCGCTTAAACTTGCCCTAGCTTAGGGAATATAGGGAGACTCTAGAGCGGGAGCACGGCTAGTCGCGACCAGACCCTGATAAATTGAAGCGGCGACTTCAGCACGGGTCGCGGCGCGATTGGGATTGAGAAAATCAATGTTGGGGTAGTTCACGGTGAGGTCGCGGAAGGTCGCCGCCGCCACGCCATCAAGGGCATAAAAAGGAATTGAATTGTAGTCACGGAAGCCACCGATCACGCTGGCATTGGTTCCACTCGGCTTTAACTCTAGACCGCTCGCCAGAGCGACTAAAACCTGAGCGCGGGGCATGGGCTGAGCTGGGTTAAAGACATTGCCAGGATAACCACTGAGAAAGCCTTCGGTGTAAGCGGTTTGGATGGCGCTGGCAGCCCAATAGCTGCTCTCCACATCACGAAAACGAACGGCACTGCGAACAGTCGGTCGCTCGAATGCTTGGTTCACCAGGACGGCAAACTGGGCACGAGTAATCGGCTCGTCGGGGCGAAAGCTGCCGTCGGCAAAGCCGCGAATCACACCGCGCTCGACGAGTGCTTGAATGTATTGTGCTGCCCAATAATCTGACGGCACATCTGAAAAAGTGGTTTGCGCTTGAGCCGGAATCTGTCCCACTAGTGAGGCTAGTGTTGCAACGGTCAGGCTGAGGGACATTAATCGAATAAATCTGTTAGAAAATTTAGCTTGAATAGACATGAGTGATCAGTCGATGATGAGGTAGAAATTGGTCGAGAGCGGTGCAATCGAGCACTGATAGCGCTTATCATTACTTTCCCTTAGTAAAATGCTTTTAAGACGAGGTATGTGACAATTCTGGCGTTCGAGGCATTGTTGCATGAAGGAGGGGTGGCGTCGGGGAGAGACCTGGTAAGTTTCAGTACATCTGTAAGGGGGAACTTCAGGTTAAACGTTCTTAAACCGGAATGTGCGAGCCGTCCTTTCGCCAGATCAACCTAAGGGTGACGTACTTAGTGCTGTACCAGTGACGCACTATATCCAAAGTGCCGTCCCGTTCCATAACTACACTTATGGCACCAGTTTACCCGTGGGAAAAGCCGTACACGACTGGGTGACGTACTGACTCAGCTTCATGAGAGGGTAGCAGCTTTAGAGAAATCTGCTAGTACCGCATCATTAGCAGTACCTAGTGCTGCACTAACTAGCTCTAGGGATGTCGATATGGATATGGATAACTTACTAGGTAAGGCATCTAGTACAGCACTAACAGAAGGAACAGAGCTGTCAGATGAGTCACCAATTACAGTATCCAATCCTCTAGAACCTCAGCCCCTAGCCCCGCTACTGACTACCTTGCCCCTACGTCAAAAGGCAACAGGTAACGCCTGAAGACCACGCATCGCTAAGCTCGGCATCCAAGTCAGCTCATCCGTATCGAGGTGCAGTTCTGGCAAGCGCTGGACAATCGTGTTGATGGCAATTTTGGTTTCAAGACGTGTAAGCACTGCACCCAGGCAGAAGTGAATACCCAGCCCCAGTCCCAAGTGGCGATTATCCTTACGACCGATATCGAGCCGCTCCGGCTCAGGAAAGCGTGCTGGGTCGTGGTTTCCCGCGTGTAACATGCAGTAGATCTTCTGTCCACTTCTAAGGCACCTGCCACCAATGAAGGTGTCCTCGATGGCTCGACGAACTACGCTTAAAGCTGGACCCTCATACCGCAAGAATTCTTCCACCGCACTGTCGATGAGCGTCGGATTCTCCCGGAGCTTCTGGAGCTGAGCGGGATGTCGAAGCAGAGCCAGAAGCCCGTTGCTAATTAAATAGGTTGTAGTCTCATACGCACCAGCCATCAGCGTGATGCACGCTCCTGTAAGTTCCTGTTCACTCAGCTTGCTCCCCTGCTCCTCGACGGCAATCAGCTTGCCGATTAGGTCGTTGCTGGGGTTTTTGCGACGCTGTGCAATCTGCGCTTCAAAGTATTCCCGGCACGCGACGAGACTCTGGTAAGTGGCTTCAACAATCTCGTCCGTCGCCTTCCCCGCCCCGAACAGCCCAAACATATCGCGGCTCCACCGTTTCAGGTCTGGGATGTGTTCCCTAGGGATGCCCAACATTTGAGCTGTAACCAGGGAGGGCAGGGGACTCGTGAAGTCATGAATGACTTCCATCCGCCCAACACCTCGAACCGCCGAGATCAACTCGTCAGCCAAGCGTGCGATCGCAGGTTGCAAGCTGTCTGCTAGGTGTGGGGTAAATGCCTTAGCAACTAAGGTACGGAGATGGGTGTGCCTGGGTGGATCGGAGAAAACCATCCACTGGGCAAAGAAGTGATTGCAAAAATCAAGCTTGTCCTGCACCTGAGCCGACCCGCCCCTTCCAATCTGTCCACCCCGATCTACAGAGAAACGCGGGTTGCGGATGACACATTGAATGTCGTCGTAACGTGTCAGAATCCACGCCTCAAGCTTGGGGTGCCAATAGACCGGGTCTTCAGCCCGCATCCGATGCAAAGTCGCATCGGGAGCCGCGTAGAATGAGGGGCTGAGTAGGTCATACTTTACGGTTTCTTTCAACATGGAACCATGACTCCCTGAAATATACGACCTATTCCATATCTGCTTCTTTACCCTGAGTGCCTCGCCTTCCCCGATGCGCTCTTGGCAGTGTCTCTGTTTCAGGTGTGAGTTCAATTCTTGGAGCGATAACCAGGTACCTCGACCCGAGAAACTTGGCTTTGAAGTTTTTCATCCAACCGTGATGGTTCAAAACACCCCGTGAATCAAATCCAACGATCGACACTCCACTACGGTCGTAACTTCCCGACAAAAGGAACGTCCAGTAGGTGCGATCTGGAAATTCACCAAACTTATACTTAAAGGTTGCAGCAAAGGCGATATAGCGCCTCAAGTCCATACCGTGCAAACCTTCGTCTTCGTAGGTTCGCTTAGCTGATAGTCCGGTTTGATAAATCAGTTCTGGAGTTTTGTGTGCAGAGGTAATAAACCACTGGTCTTCGTTCACCATGACATTCTTAATCATGGTTTCATTCTCAAAGTTAACGTTCGCCCTGATACCAAATCGTGTGCACAGTTCACTCATTGAGAGTTTTGCAGGTAGGTAGACGAGCAACTCATTGTGTAAATCGAGTTCTGCCAGTTCCACCTCTGTAAAGGGACATGGGGAGATGGGGATGTCTCCGTAGAGAGTGCAGACGTAATCCGATACATCCGTCTTATTCAAGCCATTTTGGCAATTGTGAGACGGTGTTGCTGTAGTTGGTAATAAAGAATGCATCCTGACCTCATTTATTGGTTAATAGTGACCATTGCCGTGCGCTCTAAAGTACTTACAAAAAACCTAAAATTCAGATTATTTTCTGCAAGTAAAATAGGTTAGCACTGTCATTTTTTGATTAGGATCATATTCACATAAACACTTTTTCCTAAAATCCGTAAAATTACTGAAGCTTTAAACTTTGCTCTTTTCAATCTCCGGGAATTTACCTAGTCACAGCCGCGTGAGAACCCAGTTATTTCACCTTTAACTTGCAGGTCGGAATTAGCCAAAGCCTTATATTCTCTCGAATTATCACTTTTGGATTTTGGCTGCCTTAGCACGAGACAAACCCCAAGTAAAAACGGCTCGTTCCTTTTGTTCAGAATGCCGATAGAGGAAAGCACTACTCCAAAGAACCTGTTTGCCAACTTCACGTTTGGTTGCAACTATCAAGTAATTCAAAATCAGTTAACTTACGGAAATAAAGAATTCTTGTAAACCGTGTAATTACGGAGAAAACACAACTTTTTGTTTCAACAATTTCAACTTTTCAGAATTTACACGGTTTGAGCAAACGATCAAGTAGAGATAGGGTATTCCCTTATGCAGCTCATAATCCTAACTTAGGAATAATGCTAGAGCCACCTATTCTCAGTCCAGCACACAATCAGTCTTCATCCATTCGTCTTCCTCATAGCCTGAGTGCTTTGGAAACCTGGGGCTTCGGTCTCATGACAATTCTCGTGTGGCTAGGTGTGGCATCAGCGATGAATGCTGCGCTAGGGCTGCGAGCCATTTTTGTTTTGTTGCCAGCAACGCTCGTGGGCATCTTGGAGAACCAGCAGGTAAAACGCTTGGCTGAGAAATGGCCTGAGATGTCAGGTGGAACGCCTGCTTATATAGCAAGGCTGCTGAAACCTTATCCAGTTCTTGGACGCTACGGGGCGATCGCGTATTTTATTGCCTGGTCTGCTCTACCGCCGATTAACGCCCTCATCCTCACGGAGCTAATCGAGCAAAACCTCAAACCATTTGGCATTGCTTGTCCCGAAGCGCTACTCAAAATTGGCTTCACTTGCATAGCCTATATCGTGGCATTTAGTGGTACTCGCGCCCTAGCGATCTTGCACTTAATTTTCGTGCTTCCGGCGGTGGGATTTCTAGTTCTATTTTGCCTTCAAGGTTTGGGATGGTTAGCCTTCTCACCAGAAAGCCCCGGTCTTTTGCCTACGATTTGTATAGGAGGACAAGGCAGCAGACCGAATCTAAGCTTTAATGAATGGGCGCAGTGGTACTTCAGTGGTGGAGGCTATCTAGCCTATGGCTGCGAAACCGCTGCCTTTTTTGTCGCCGATAGCCGACAGCCCAAGGCAACATTGCGGTGTCTGGACTTTACACTTTGGCTGATGCCGCTCGTGTTTCTGGGCGGTTCCTGGGTACTAATACGACTCGCCAACGACCCAAAACTTGGTGACAACACCTTCCTGAGCTTGGTAGCAGCAGCCCAACCATTTTGGGGTTCCTCCACCTCATTTCTGGTGACGCTCCTAATTGTTTCCAGCACATTGCTAATTTGCGCCACGACTGTAGCCGTCTGTCCCCGCATTTTGTACCAACTCTCCCTGGACGGGCATCTTGCTCCCGTATTTGCACGGGTGAACCGACAGGGTGTTTTGGGACCGAGTCTCTTGTGTACTTTTGCAATCAGCCTGTTGTGCTTGGTTTGGGGGGATATCAACCGAATCGTACACATAACGGGGACTTGTTGGTTTGTCTGCTTCGCGATCTTCCATCTAACACTTTGGCTGTGCCGGAATCGAGCCGAGGTGAGATGGCCCTGGTGGTCGCTTGGCTTCTTTCTGGTAGAGATGCTTGTTTTGGTTGCCAGCGCCAACATTTTGGGCTGGCAAGATATGCTGTTGGGGCTTCTCCTTCCTCTGGCGTTTTTGGCAGTGGATGCCGTTATCCGCCGTCTTTCATTCAATCGATTGGGTAAAATTTGGTGGATTGGGGGTGCTGAGAAACCTGCTAATCGTCAGGGCAAAGATTTTGTGGGACTTCAGGTGGTAGTCCTGATTATCTTGGTCTGTAGCACTGCCACGATAAGCTGGGAGATTAGGGACAAGTTCGAGCAAATCAATCCTAATGCCAGCAACAATCTCTTAGTCGTTCTGCTCGTGACCCTTGCCTTTGTTGCGCTTGCTGTTGCTTGCTTGACGACGCTGCCACAAGTAGCGGCAATAGAAGAAGCTCGCAAGCAATTGAGCGAACAAAATTTTAACTTAGAGTCAGCTAAAGAAGCAGCAGAAGCAGCCAATCAAGCCAAAAGCGAATTTTTGGCAACAATGAGCCACGAGATTCGCACCCCAATGAATGCCGTGATTGGCATGACCGGACTGCTGCTCGACACCGCTTTGACATCCGAGCAACGAGAGTTTGCCCAAACCATTCGCAGTAGTAGCGATTCGCTGCTCACGATCATCAACGATATCTTGGACTTCTCTAAAATTGAGTCCGGCAAGCTGGATTTGGAGGAGCAGCCTCTCGAGTTGCGAACCTGTATCGAGGAATCCCTCGACTTGGTGACAACAAGGGCAGCCGAGAAAAAACTGGAATTAGCCTACCTTTTCGATCCGCTTACTCCCCATAGGGTTATCGGGGATGTTACCAGAGTGCGGCAAATCTTAGTGAATTTGCTCAGTAATGCCGTGAAATTCACTCATCACGGGGAAATCTTGGTTTCAGTGACAGCTCAGAAGATTGGGAATCGGGAATCGGAAATCGGGAATGAAGGACAGGTCAACCAATTCCCCATTTCCAATTCCCAATCTTCTGTTTATGAAATCCAATTCGCGGTTAAAGACACGGGTATCGGTATTCCTGCCGAGCGAATAGCTCGCCTGTTCAAGTCGTTCAGTCAGGTCGATTCTTCTACAACTCGCCAGTATGGGGGTACAGGTCTGGGTCTAGCAATTAGCAAACGCCTCTCGGAAATAATGGGTGGCAGAATGTGGGTGGAAAGCCTTGAGGGTGTTGGCTCTACCTTCTATTTCACTGTAGTAGTCGCGTCGCTTCCCAGTTCGTTACAAGAAAATCTACTGGTACCGACACCTTCGTTAACTGGAAAGCGGCTGCTGATTGTGGATGATAATGCCACTAACCGACAAATTATCACTCTGCAAACCCAATCTTGGGGTATGCCTTCTTTGGCAACCCCCTCAGCTGTTGAGGCTCTAAATTGGCTTGCTAGGGGAGAACAATTTGACCTGGCGATTCTGGATATGCAGATGCCAGGAATGGATGGTCTGACTCTGGCCGGAGAAATCCGCAAGCAGTTCAAGGGCAAAGATTTGCCTTTGGTGATGTTGACCTCAATAGGCAAGCCGGACATACAGTCTCAAGCCATCGATGCTGGTTTCGCGGCATTCTTGAGCAAGCCAGTCAAGCAATCTCAGCTTTACAATGTTTTGACCCAGATCCTAGGTGGACAGCCAATCAAAGTCACACCTTCGCACTCTCAACGCCCGGAACTTGACACCACGATGGCACAACGGCTACCACTGCGGATTTTGGTGGCTGAGGACAATAAGGTGAACCAGCAGTTAGCCCTACAACTGTTAGCACGAATGGGGTACCGAGCTGATGTAGCGGGTAACGGACTTGAAGCGATTCAAGCTCTACGGCGTCAGTCCTATGATGTTGTGTTTATGGACATGCACATGCCCGAAATGGATGGGTTGACAGCAACGCAACGCATCTGTGAGGAATTTCTGTCCGTTCCACGCCCTAGGATTATCGCAATGACGGCGAATGTAATGAAGGGCGATCGCGAAAAGTGCCTGAGCGCGGGGATGGATGACTACATTAGCAAGCCGATCCGTGTCGAGGAGTTAGTCCAATCTCTAAAATCGTGTCGGTCTAGTTTTGAAAATCTAGAGTCGTTTCCATTGGTTGATGAAACTCTGCCGTCTGGGGTACTGGAAGAATCTGTCCACTTGAGTTCTGACGAAGCGATTGACACTAAAGTCTTGCAAGGTTTGCAGCAGGCGCTAGGGGAAAACGCCGACGAATTCCTGGCTCAATTGATTGGTGTTTACCTCGAAGAGACACCATTACTAATACAAGCGATGGACACGGCTGTTGCTAAAACCGATGCCGGGGCAATGCAAACAGCGGCTCACACCCTGAAGTCGAGCAGTGGTTCTCTGGGTGCTATGACCCTCTCAAAACTTTGTGAGCAACTAGAAAGGCTAGGGGACTCTCAAACTACGGCAGGGGCAGGAGAAATTGTGGCACAAATTGAGTCAGAGTACGAAAGAGTCAAGGTCACTTTGCAAATAACAGCCGTTGTCCCCTTGGCTTGTTTCCTTCCGACAGTTAGCCAGTCATATCCCTGACTTATCAATCGTGGCGTAGCTCACCGTATTTACTTCCGATAATCTCACACTCGCGGTATTAGAAGAATGGCTGTAATGAAGGTATAGCGTAAATCTGGCTAATCCCGAAAATTGACAGGATAGAGAAAGCCAAAACTCGGTGCTTATTGAGAATGAACCCGACCTTGTTGAAAAGGATTGATAAGCCGCTCTAAATTGTGCTTGAGATGTTTAAACAGTGTGAAATGAGAGTAAGAGAAATTGAACTCTAGTTAGAGGCTCTCGTAGGGTGCGAGGGCGAAATTTTTCGTCAGATCATCAAGGAAAACGCGATCACAGAGGTTAAGCAGTTCTACCTCGGTCTGCGTCTGTCGCATCCGCCGCCGGAAATCTCCTTCAGCGTCAACATTCAGGGCAATGTAGTTGAGGAACATTTTGAGATAACCGACGCGCGAGCGCATTGGCATAGTGGCGGCTGTGGGGGTTTGCCATAAACGATCAATATAGTGGCGTACCTCGACT
Source organism: Microcoleus sp. FACHB-SPT15 (assembly GCF_014849525.1). NCBI lineage: Bacteria > Bacillati > Cyanobacteriota > Cyanophyceae > Oscillatoriales > Microcoleaceae > Microcoleus > Microcoleus sp. FACHB-SPT15. Next base: position 30,865 of record NZ_JACJNU010000060.1, read on the forward strand.
AAAGGAACGGGCGTGATCGGTTCTCCTCGCAAAGCCTGCCGAATTTGATTAAAAAGCCAAGGATTCCCGATCACCCAACGTCCCACCATCACTCCCGCCGCGCCCGTTTGAGAAAGCACTTCTAGGGCTGTTGTCGCCGAGTGGATATTGCCATTGGCAAGCACTGGACAATCAACCCGTTTGACCGCAGAGGCAATCAAATCATATTTCACTGCCCCGTGGTACATATCTTTCACCGTGCGACCATGCAAACTCAGCAAATCAATGCTGTGGCGATTAATTAGATCGAGAATGGAGTAAAAGGTATCTGTATTTTCAAAGCCTACACGCATCTTGACCGTCAAAGGTCGATCACTGACAGCTTGCCGCAGTTCTCCCAAAAGGTGAGAGTAGCAATCCACCTCCAACATTTTTGCGATAGATTCTCGGTGCTGGACAGCCCATGTTCAAGTCAACTCCAGCGATATTATAGTTGCATAGATCAATCGCTGTTCTGACTAAGTCGGGAATGCTTTCGCCAATCATTTGAGCAAAAATGGGACGACCCGTTTCGTTTTCGGTGATGGCTGCCAGAATGCTGCGATTGAGCCTAGAGGTATCATTGACGCGGAAGTACTCGGTGAAGAAGTAGTCAGGACTACCGTAATGAGCAATGACCTTCATAAACCAGTGGTTTGTCACATCCTGCATGGGTGCAAGAGCGGTGAGGGGTAGCTCTGGATGGAGCGATGGGGGGAGCAATACCTGGGACATAGAGATTCCAGCGTTCGACAAAGCCTCACTGTATCAACTAGGGTAGTCGGTCGGGCTTCCTCTGTATGCGCTCGCGCTTTACCTCATTGAACCGACCCGGACGGCGTAGTGTGGACTTGGCTGGGGAGGGCACAGGGGGACGCGGACACCCGCTGCGGTTTACGCCAGTAGTGTGAGTTGAACAGAAAAAGCGATCGCATCTGGGCAGACACGACATTTGTGTCGCCGTTCTCCTTGCAGCTAACCTCTATTACTTTATAAATCGGGGAATTAGGCAGCGATTGAGTGGTTAATGCGATTATTGGAACTCTCTGGTGCCTTGTTGCGGACAAGACTTGCCATCTCTAATAGATGACTCCAGCGCTTTTGCACTTGTTTCGGTGTAATTTTCAGAGCGAGGGCAATCTCAAAATCGCTCAAGTCCCCCCGTTTGAGTGATAACAACTGCTGTTGCATCAGTTCAAGTTGACCGACAAATGCCTCCCACTGCGGTTCGGAAAGTCCCAACTTTTGGTCAAGGTCTGCACCTAACCATTGGTGTACCAGTTGCCAGTGACTAGAGCGAGCGAACTTTTCCACATGGTATTTAAAACGCTGTTGCAGATAATCCCGCGAACGTGGTGTTAAACCCAAAATGTCGTCGATTTCCGGGGCACTCAAGTCTTGCAGCTTTAAGATTAAGTAATCCGCACAATCATTATGACCCTGAGACTCTAGGTATTGCACCAGCTCACCAATCACGCGCTCACGCACAACCGCGTCATGAGGGTCAATAGTATCAGCAACTAAACGCTCTCGTACCTGCTGCATCACAGGTGAGCGGTTTTGCATCTGGGCTTCTTCACCTTTAGCAAACTCGGTCACCTGTTCAATGTCCATGACTGTATCGCTCGGTTGGCGTTTGGCAAAGCTTTTGGCTCTGAGTACCAGTAATTGCACAGCACCATAACGGGTCATCACCCGTCGTTTGGCGTATGCAAGAGTGAATGCCATGTATTCGGCGAGTTCAATTCTTGTACGCGGGGTGTAGTTGTCCGCTAAGTCATTTTCCCGTCTAAAGGCTTTGAGGGAATCGGCGTAAAAGTCTTGCAAGAAGTCTTCAATCAAGAGGTGTCGAGCGGCAAAGCTTAACTGCGCTCTTTCGGGTGCCACCTGACGATATATCATCACGCTGAGGTGGCTGTGTAGTTCCACACGACCTTGCTTTGAACCCAACTTATAGTACTCAATACACTTAGAGAGGCGATGACGTGCCAAGGTTAACTCCCAGGAATGGATGTCACCGCCGTTTTGGATGCGCTCACTCTTGGTACAAATCCGTTCGACTTCTACTACGATGCGGTTGATTACTGTTAGAGCATTGCTGGGTAGGGAACCAAGCTGAAGTATCAGTTCTTCTTTTAATAGCTCACTCAACGCCAATGTGTCAGTAACCGTAAGATTTTCCGGAGCGTTGTCGGTTGAGAAAGAAGTTTGATGTAGGGAGTTGGTGGTAGTGGCGTTCACGGTAAAAGCTCGGCTCCTGGCTCGAATGACGGCGGTGATGACTGTTCTCGAAGTTTGGTGTTGGGTTCACCGAAAGGAAGAGTCGTCAACAATTTGACTGTAAAGCGCAAGTGAGTGGAAGAGAGATTGGCTTGTGCAGGCAAACCTTTATGGTTGTTTAACGGCTAATCGCTCATGGGGGTGATTGGGAGTGTTGGCGGCTCTTGAAGGCTTAGTGTGAAAAGACTTGAGCGATTTTTAGGAGTATGAGTAGAGGTCGGTGTGCCGACTCACTTAAGAGTGGACAATCGACAAACTGGACTGGATGAATCAGTTGGCTGTTTCATTTCCTCGGCATACCCCAAGGGAGATGAGTATTCCTTGAATTGCTGAACACCTTCATTACATTTGTCGTGAAGGTTTACCGCGTAAGTGAGAGATTTCATATTGGAGAGAGAACCAAATCTCTAGCTCACCCCTTGCTTTTTTGTAAAGGTTAAGTTACATTTATTTACATAAAGCAACATACCAGGCTAACGAGGAAAACGACATGTACACCACAGTTAACGAAGACGGTATCCTCAACAACTACGCTCCTCAAGTCGCTGTTTACACAGCCGAGTACCCGGCTGTCTGGGAGCAGCGCCGCTATGCTCTACAAGGTGCGTTCGCTACTGTGTTCGTTGGCTTAATGATTGTGATTGCGTTTTCCGTTAGCTCTTTAGGCTAGTTCCTGTTCAAGGAAACCGCCTAAAGGGCATTGTTCGATAAATTATTTTCAATCTCCCTGCCCCAGATAGTTACTGGGGTTTGTTTTTGAAGTCAATTCCAAAAAGCTTTTCTAAGGAGTACTTCTAGGGGTACCGACTGATTTCTCCTGATGCAATCACTGTAATGGCGAATAGGAGAGAGGTAGATGCACCCTGATGATTGCCTTCACCTTAAGTGTGAGGGCTTTTTGTTTTCTTGAACTCATAAAAACCGCTTCTGTTATCAGCCAGACTTATCACTCTGATAAGGAACGCTATTGTTAACAATCTTTACAAAACTTAAACTAACCGACTATTCTGAAGACATCATCAAATTCCGACTTCATCAGTCAACCGCACTTATAAAACAATGACAACCACACTACAAAGAGAGCGCAGCGCTTCCGTATGGGAACGCTTTTGCTCCTGGGTAACCTCAACTGACAACCGCCTGTATGTAGGCTGGTTCGGCGTGTTGATGATTCCTACCCTCTTAGCTGCTACCACCTGCTTCATCATCGCCTTCATCGCTGCTCCCCCAGTAGATATTGATGGCATCCGCGAACCTGTTGCTGGTTCCTTACTCTACGGAAACAACATCATCAGTGGAGCAGTAGTTCCTTCTTCTAACGCCATCGGCTTGCACTTCTACCCAATTTGGGAAGCCGCCTCTTTAGACGAGTGGCTCTACAACGGTGGTCCTTACCAGCTCGTAATCTTCCACTTCCTCATCGGCGTATTCTGCTACATGGGACGTGAGTGGGAACTTTCCTACCGCTTAGGAATGCGTCCTTGGATTGCCGTAGCGTACAGTGCACCAGTAGCAGCAGCAACAGCAGTATTCCTCATCTACCCAATCGGACAAGGTTCCTTCTCTGATGGAATGCCCTTGGGTATCAGTGGAACATTCAACTTCATGTTCGTGTTCCAGGCGGAGCACAACATCCTGATGCACCCGTTCCACCAACTTGGTGTAGCAGGTGTATTCGGGGGTTCACTGTTCAGTGCAATGCACGGTTCCTTGGTAACTTCTTCACTGGTACGTGAGACAACTGAAACTGAATCACAGAACTACGGTTACAAGTTCGGACAAGAAGAAGAAACCTATAATATCGTTGCGGCTCACGGCTACTTCGGTCGTCTCATCTTCCAATACGCTTCGTTCAACAACAGCCGTTCACTGCACTTCTTCCTCGCGGCTTGGCCTGTCATCGGTATCTGGTTCACCGCTCTGGGTATCAGCACGATGGCGTTCAACCTGAACGGCTTCAACTTCAACCAGTCGGTCATCGATTCACAGGGTCGTGTGATTGGCACCTGGGCTGATGTGTTGAACCGCGCCAACCTGGGTATGGAAGTGATGCACGAGCGCAATGCTCACAACTTCCCTCTGGACTTGGCTGCTGGTGAGGCGACTCCGGTTGCTCTAACGGCTCCGGTTATCAATGGCTAATTTTTAAGAATCTAGCTGAACGAAAAGCGTCTCCTTTAAGGGGGCGCTTTTTGCTTTTTGCCTTAGCACAAACTAATTAACTCATTGAATTTCTGCTGGTTTTTTGGAGTGAAGTAATCATCTGTCGTTTGACGTGTGTTGCCCATAGCTCGAAGTTGAAGCTTTCACTTCCAGCAATCAGTGAACTCTCAACCGACTTACCAAGTTGACTCATTCCAGTTTTTGTCGTCATGGGGATGAATAATGAGGGTAGTGCTAGTTAATGGTGTTGCTCTGGTTAAACCTTTACCGATAGAAGTAATCGTGTTGGTTAGAGCGCTGTTGGTTAAGTCGGTCTGAGCGGAAAGTTGTTCAGACGACTCAAACGTTTGTATAAAGAGAATTCCCCAAAGTTAGTCAGCTTTTCGCACATCTAGACCCAAGTTCACAATCTCTTGATATTTCCTCGAAAGGGTTTTCCGTGTCAAAGTCTTAGCCGACCCGTCCGAACCACTTGTCAGGAGACTGATGGCAAAAACCAAACGTTCTCACTCATAACGAATGAGCGGATTGAACCTAACATTAGTACTGTTTTATGCTAAGCCAGTAAACTGGTTCTCAACCATTCGCTTCACTTGAAACCCGTGGTGTACTCCTACAAAGTACGGACTGACCTAATTCCAACTACCGAACAAGACAAAAGAACTTGTGCCGAACGGATATTTCAGCGGCAACCAGCTCTGCTAGAATTACCTCTGATTCTCGTCCCAGAGCATCTTCTTCATGTCCCAGAAGAATTTCGTCAGCAGAAGGCAGTTGTAATATCTGTCTTAAATCGATGGATGACACGAGCAAAAGAAGAAGACTTGCGACTGAATATTGAGCGACCTTGGATTCCCACAGCAGAGATATACATCCCTCACACTCTTAGGGGAAAAAGATTTTTAAAAATCGCTAAAGTGATCGGAAAAATCCCCTCCACCCTTAATATCGTCCCTAAAAACCAGAATCAGGCTTACTGGCTTCTAACTATGCGCTACTTCTGGCAGGCAAGAGGAGTACTTTTCGCTCATAAGCTTTTGGGAGTGATTCCCAACCCGATAGAAGAACAAGGAGTTCTCAGCCGTTACTTACCAGATACGAGCATCAAAAACCTGGAATTAATTACAAACATTGACTTAGCTTGCTTCCTTCTTCTAGTTAGGGGAGGGCGATACATCAGAAACTGGGCAGCAACAAATAAGATTCGCTACCCCTTCAAAAGCCCGATGGATCTATTCCTGAAAATTCAAAGGCAGAGTTTTCTACTGAGTTGGAAAGTGGGTCCAGATGACTCAGAACTCGATTGGCTATCTAATGCACAACAAAGAGATAACATTTCTGCTCGGATACGACTTCTAAAACAGAAGCGTTGGCTAGAGCCTGCTGCCGTGAGACAGCCTTACTTAGAGATGAAACAAGCCTATGTTGACTTTCTTCAGCAAGTCAGCTGGTACGGTTACTGGCTCCTGGTGCTGCGAGACCACTTTGACAACAAGCATTGGGAGAAAAACCTTCTCAGCGCTCACTGGCAGGATTACATCAATGCTTTGAAAGCTGGGAAAGAGTTATTTGTCTCGGAGTTCGACTGGCGTGGGGGACAACCCTACAAGACAAAGACAACCAGCAAGGTGCAACGAGTTGAAGGATTTATAGACTTACTGGGCTATATTCACTGGGTCTGGACGTAATATTTCTTAACAACTTCAAAAAAACTGCTGCCGTAACTGTTCGGGCTGGTAGTGTCTAGATCAAACTTTCAACGGCTTGATACACACCAGTCCACCTTATGACCAGTTTCCTCCTACCAAGAAGACAATTCACTTTAGACCCTTTAAGAACTTACTTTCTTAAAGCAAAGTGCCAACAAATCAGACTAATTAACTTAGAAAAAATAGATTTTATCGAGTTCTATTCGATAGTTTATGACATAGGTTTGTGCATACCCAGCTCCTGCTGGATATGCACAAACAACTGTTAAAATTTTCCTATGTAGCGTGAGATTTGAGATGGAAAAAATGCCTCTAGTTGTTGGTTATGCACGAGTGTCTTCCCGCGAACAAGCTGTTGATTCTCACGCTTTAGAGCAACAGATAGCCAGACTGGAATTGGCTGGCGCTACGAAAATCTTTAAAGATATTCAATCGGGAAGCAGAGATGACAGACCTGAACTTAATGAACTAATGGCTTTAGTTCATAAACGAGAAGTTGATGAGGTTATCATTACTAGAATTGATCGGCTTGCTAGGTCTTTAACTAAATTACGAGCCTGTATTGATATCTACCAAGAATCTGGCATCAACCTTAGAATTTTAGACCAGCAAATTGACTTAAATACATCACAAGGCAAGCTGATGGCTAATGTCTTGGGTTCCCTTGCTGAATGGGAAACAGACCTGTTATCAGAACGAATTCAACACGGTAAGCAACACCGCAGAAGTAAGAAAAAAGCTTGTGAATCATCTCCCTGGGGTTATCGAGTCATTCACGACAAATATGAACTAGATAATCGCCCCTTTCTCTGCCTCATCGAAAACCGACCCGCCAACTATCTAGACCTTTACAACGAAGCTCCCGAAAAGCTTCCGGGTCTAACAGTTAAACAAATTGCCAGAGACTGTGTTGATATCTTTTTTCAGGAGAAAGGGGTAAGTCGGGCAGTCCGAGCGATTTTCAAAAAATATGGCATCACCAAGACAAGTGCCCACAAAAACGGTCTTGATGGGATATTTCATTGGACACCTGGTGGCTTTAATCGCTGGTTAACTAACCCAGTGCTGTGTGGTCACACCGTTTATTTCAAAAAGATTACCACGGGCAAGGGGAAGAGAAAGCTAAATGACCCTGCTAACTGGCAAATTATTCAGAACACCCACCCTGCTCATCAGCTCCTTACAGATGAAGAAGCATTAGAGATTAAGCAAATCATCAAGTTTAACACCAGGATTGGAGCTCCTAGCTTTAATAATGACCCCAATCGTCTTGATTCTTATCGAGAACACACCTATCAGAGTGGACTGGTTTTCTGCGCTGAGTGTGGTTCCAAATGCATCTCCAAGAGTGCTAAGACAAGACAAAAACAAGGACATTATTACTATTTTGCTTGTAGATATGCCGGGATGGGATGTGGGAACCTCAAATCGACTCGGAAACAAAATATTGAGTCAGCTTTGATTAAAACCTTAGTGCAGAGGTCAGCAACACTCGCTCAGTCATCAGACCCTCAAAAACCCGTCTCACAAGAGAAATCAGAGAAGCTGAAAAAGTTGGAATCCCGGTTGGCAGCACTGGAAAAGATTCAGGACTTCGACCCAGACCTGGAAAATCTCAAGGATAAGACTCGTCAACAAATTGCGGAGGAAATCAACCCTTTTGTCTCCGACTCACTCTTGAACAAAACTGCCGAAGAACTGATTCGTGCTGGGAACAATCTCGCTATCTGGCATACGCTCTCGAACGATGACAAAGTCAAGATTTACCACAAGTTAGTCCAACGAATTACTATCCGCAATGGTGAAGTTGAATCAGTCATTCTTAAAATCTCAGTTTGAACCAACCTTGAATTCTATGAATACGCAAGAAATTTTCTACCTCAATAAGCTTCGCTGTGAAGTGGCGATGCAGCAAGCTTTAAAATCCTGGCAACCCAAACCACAATTTGAGGGAGTTGAGTGTCCGAGATGTCAATCAAGGAAGATTGTTAAAGATGGTAGCCCTGGAGGTACACGACGGTATTTCTGCAATGGCTGTCGCCGTGCTTTCAAGGAAAGACCAAAAATCGAGTGTCATTGTTTGATTCCTGGTCAACAGCCTCATTGTCAAGACTGCCCACAGTTCAAGGAGTTTTTAGCTCTGGTTGAGCAGAAGGTAGATGGCTTGCGAGGACTGAATCAGCAGGAATTACAAAGCCTCCTTTCCCCTTCTTAAGCGATTTCTTAAGCATCGCAGAGCAACTGCCATGAAGTCAATTATTTCAAAACAAGAGCCTTTGTTGGTGAATCTGACTTTAACTGAGAAGCCGCCATTACGATGAGGTCGTAGAGCTGTTCATCAGACATCCGCTGTACTGCCAGATTGCACCAGTAGCTGTGATACACATCAGGCGGCAACGCATCAATTAGCTTCTCAAAATTTTCCAGAGACACTTCACCCCCGTTCCGCAGGCGAGAGATTTGAGCCTCAGTAACACCAGAAGCTTGGCTTAGCTGCTTAGCCGTGAATTTGCAATCATCAAGAGCTTTAAATAAGGCGCTTCTAGGCTTCATGGAAAGATTCTAGCGTGATTGACGCAAATTGTAATTTCGGTATAGTAGTCTTGATTTAAGTGATAATTCCCTTTAGAGCAATTGTCAGGAATGTTAACAGTGAGGGAGGCACTGCATGTACACCAATCCTAGCACTTGGCTGCATTTTTCATCCATTGGCTGTTTTTTTCATCCATTGGCTGTTTTTTTCATCCATTGGCTGTTTTTTTCATCCATTGGCTGTTTTTTTCATCCATTGGCAGCCTTTTTCATCCAATGGATGAAAAAGGCTGACAAAGCTGGAGGCAGAAGAGTCGCTCTTCATAGGTGCAACCATTCTTTGAAGACGCTTTGCTAAGGCAAGAGCTGACACCGAATTATTTCAACGACAAGCCAACCGCAATGTGACGGCATTCGATACCAGTAGACCCTAAGGACTACGCCAGTGCTGGGAACCCATTACTCCATCAGCTTGCACGTAGTGGGCTTAAAAATCAGCCCAACTTCAGAGTCAATGAGGTACGAGGTATTTTTTATTATCGATATCCCATTATGACAAAGACAAAAATTCAGGGGAAGTTTTACCCGCTAAAGCATGACGAATGGCTTAGAGCTTGCCGAGAACTTACCCCAGCACAGCGAGACGTGCTGTACTTTGTTAGGACTTTAGATCCTTACGGAGACGGTCTGGACATCTCAATAGCTGAAATAGCGAGGCAGTTATCAACCGATAAGAGAACAGTTCACCGTTCGACAGTTAGCCGTGCCCTCAAAGAACTTGATGCCAATGGCTTTATTGATCTGGAGTTGTTAATGGTTAGGCTCAACATCAAGGCTAAAGGGATTCATTATTGGGATAGCGAAGCGTTATCCCTACCCTTCGGGAACGCCTCCGGAGTACAGGATGCGTCGCTTAGAGCGATGCAAGGAGCGTCTGAGACATCAGCGTTGCCTAGAGACAACAAGCGTGATCATGACGCAACAGTGTTGCCTAGAGACAACGAGCGTGATCATGACGCAACAAGCGTGATCACTACGCAACAAGCGCGATCGCTACGCAACAAACGAGAGCCACAAGCCTCACCAAATCATGATTCCAACTCTCTAAGACTTAATAAGACTTATAAAGACTTTATAGACTCTCTCTGTAAAACCAAGAGAGAGAAGTTTTTAGAGTTTGGATTGAGAAAAGCAGCAGAACTACCTAAGCCGCCAGCACTTCCCAAAAAGTGGATCGAGCGAAATTGGCAAGAGCTAAGGGAAGAGTTTTTTACCACATCGTCTCAAACACCAAACCAGGTTGACCCTGCCCAATCAGAACGAGAGCAGCAAGAACAGATAAATGCAGCCCGGAAAGAACTAGCTGAACTGCAAAAGCGACAGCAGAGTTGGACACAGCAGGGTCAGGGGGCAAGAGGGTGATTAATTTTTCCTTTGCCAACAACCTCCCGCCTCAAAACGTTGATGCTGAGGAATCGATTCTCGGAGGCATTCTGCTAGACCCGGAAGCCATTGGTAGGGTGGCTGAGCTTCTTCGTGCGGAAGCTTTTTACATCAATGCCCACAAAGAAATCTACAAAGCTACCTTAGTTCTCCATAACCAGGGTAAGCCGACGGATTTGATGAGCGTCACAACCTGGCTTTCTGACCATGAATTATTGGAGAAAGTTGGCGGTCAGAGCAAGTTAGCCCAATTAGTTGAGCGTACCGTGTCAGCGGTCAATATTGATCGCTACGCGGCGCTGGTGATGGATAAGTACCTCCGCCGTCAGATGATTCAGGCAGGAAACGAGATTGTTCAGCTAGGTCACGAGACATCAATTGAGTTAGAAACTGTCCTCGACCAGGCAGAACAAAAGGTTTTCGGTGTCAGCACCCAAAAGGCATCAGAACGCTACCAGCTAGAAGACGCCTCAGAGATGGGCATCCCTCTGTTTGCCAGCATCGAGACTGGGAAAAGGGCAGGTGAGTTAATGGGCTGGTACGACCTTGAAGCGTTAACCGGCGGGAAGCACCGCAAGACACTGACCGTGATTGGGGGTGCGACCTCAATGGGAAAAAGCCAAGCTATGGTGGGGTTGGGACACGCCATTGTGACTATACTCAACCAGCCAGTTTTGTTCTTCTCCTGCGAGATGGATAAAGACTCAATTAACCAGCGACTCCTCGCTCGTCTTTCAAGCATCGATAACAGCCGCCTGTTTAAAGGATCACTGCCTGAAGGCGTAAAAGAGGACGAGTGGGAGTTGCTAGCGCAAGCAATACATATATTTAGCAATTTGCCCTGGATGATCTATGACGAGCCTAACCCGTCGATTACTACCATTCGCTCCGTTGTCAAGCAGGCGACTTTAAGGCGCGGACAACTAGGAGCAGTGTTTCTCGACTACGTGCAGATGCTCAGTCTGGGTTCGGCAGCTCAGAACCGAAATCTAGAACTGGGGCAGATTACACGAGAGCTGAGGGCGATCGCTAAGGACTTTGATGTTGCTTTCTACCTTGGCTCTCAGATTAATCGGGAGGTTGAAAAGCGCAGCAACAAACGCCCAACGAAGGCGGATTTGAGAGACTCTGGGGAGATTGCAGAGGTAGCAGATGCGGTAATCATGCTCTACCGCGACGCTTACTATAGCAAAAATTCCCACGACAACACGATTGAGTTCATTGTTGACAAAAACCGGATTTACGGAAAAGTTGGCACGGCAAAGATGCTTGTCAACCTTGAGACTTCCAGATTTGTGCCCATTGCTTGAGTTCGGCAAGCCGTAAGTGAATAACTTCCTATACACCACCATCTTCTGGCAGTCTTTTCCGCGCCCGTTCTAGTGCCTCTATCTCTGCCTGCCATTGGTCAATCAGCTTCTGGTTACGCAAACTTGCGGAACGCTGCTGTTCGCCTTGCAGTGCTATTGTCTTTTGTTCAATAGCATCATTTATAGCCTGGACTACTATTGCTATATCCCCAGAAGGTGGAGTAACACTCTCCAGTATGTTCAACCGCTTTTTCACTGCCGCTAACTGGCTTTGTAAGTGGTCCAGGCTGTCAATTTTTTTTCAACAATTTCCAAGCGTTTCTTAAAGGCTTCCAACTCTGAGTTGATACCAACAGATGAAGTTTTCCCTAAGTAAACCTCAATTGCCTCTAGTAGCACTTGGGAACGGGTACGGCCCGTTGACTGGCAAATAGTATCAATCTCTGCCAGATATTCCGGTGAAACGCGACACCCGATCATCGGGTTTTCTGCCATGACTCAACCTAAAGATAACGTTGTTAACAACGGGATTGCATGGCTAATAGCTTATAGCTTATTGTTGTGTTAGCAATGAAAACAGCGTTTTCATTGCTTGAATTTCTCTTAAAGCAGAAGCCAGCGCGGGTTGTGTGGAAGCTTCCGAGCGCTGGCTTCTGGCTCCAAGTTAACCAAGGAGACGAATTCAATCATGAACGATTCAGTTCAACACCAGCAAGTTATTGAGCTAGCTGGAGTAAGTGAAGGCATTGCTCATCAGGAAGAAGGTAGTCCACAGCATCCCCCTAAGTTTTCTATTGGGGATGAAGTTATTTGGGCTTATGTAAAAGCCCATGACTACGGGATGATAGTAGACTGCGTGTGGACAACTGGAACTGTCCATAAGGTGACAGGCTGGCATTACCTAGTAGGCTTGCATCCGAATAGCTTCAGCTATTCCTTCTGCCAAAAAGATTGGGCTTACGAACAAGACCTCGAATTGTTAGGCGAGTTCAACAAGCTGGAGGGTAAGTCCCTTGAGTAGAGAAAACGAAGAGACAGCAGCGTTCCAGAACTGGATGTGGGGTCGCATGTCCCCAAACGACTTTGCCATCGTTTGGGCACCCGTAGGTTATAGAGAGATTGGGCTAGTGTGCGGAGTTTCTGCCTCAACTGTACAGCACTGGTTTTCTGACCCCAGCGCTACTTCCCATCGAGAGCCTTCTGATAGACCTCAACGCCTTCTAGCGCTAACAGATTGGTGGTTGAGAACGTTCAATTTCACTCCCAGGCAGCTTTCAGCACAATTTGAGCAATATTTGCGTCAGCGCTCACTTGAATAAGCTGTCGTGAAGGCGTTTCTTTCAAAAGGCATCAACCTTTAAGGTGACGATTGGCAGTCTAATCTCCTAGCTCTCAAGGAGATGGAGACTTGTTGCACTTTGGTTGAGTTCAAAGGTGACGCTTGAAGCAGTAACCGCCTGAAAAACGTATCAACTTCCAAATTGACCATAAGCACAGCTTGGCGAATGCCTACCAACCCAGCTCTCACCACTCTCTGTAGACAGCCCGTCACAGAGCGATAGCGCCAGAGCAACTGAAGGTATTTCGCCTTTCCTCATTCCAAAAAACAACCATTAACTCATCTAGTAATACCTGCCACTGATGAAACATCGTGATTGGCTTCGCCTCAAGCGTGAAGGCGAAAATGTTTGTGCTGTCCTACGGCTCAAAGGCTATCAATGCCACAAGCTAAAGAGTCGCCTGTCCTGGAAAGTCACCTTTGGCGATAACTCTTATGTCCTGACCTGGCTACCAGCGCCAGTGAGTGATTGGAATCTGGGTCCCAAAGATAACAGCCCCGCCTGGGAACAGATGTGGGCAATTGTGCAGAGTACCTTAAAGACCGATGGCGGGAAAGCTATATCTCATCAACGAATTGAGCAACCGGGAGATTACACTCGTCCCTGGGCGATTGTCCGACTCCTGCCCAAAGCTCAACATTACACTGTTGCCCGGTTTGCTAATCGCCAAGATGCTCAAGACCACAAAAGAATTTTGCAACGGTTTATACCAACCGCTTCTTTTGAGGTTGTTTTTGATGCGCCCGTAACAAGCTGCCCAAGCAACACCGACTCTTGAGCCATATAGCTGAGTTGGAGGGCAAGTCTCACTCAGGCTTTTAAAGCTACGCAAGCACTTGATGACAAGCTCCCGGCATTACTCCGAGTAGCACAATTTGAGCAATCTGAACGGCAGTGAGTGCTCAAATAAGCTGTCATCAGGGCGTTTTTTTGGAGAAGCTTCAGGATGTAAGGTAACGCCAAGCCAATCGAATTTCCCGACTAAGCCGTAGCCTGTTGCCGCTTTATAAGTGTTTATTTATGCCTATGAAACCGTTCGTCTAAAAAACTGAGTGCCTTTTCCCAACAAAAAGCCGCTGGCTCCACCACTGACTCCTCATTCTTTTTGGAGTGGAACGGCGACTAGATTCTCTTGAAAGATTTTCAACCAAAGCTTTATAGCACTTGCTTTAAGACTGATTATTACTCTTAAGAAATGATGATGTCATCAAACTTCAACGAGCCTAGCCTGAGAGCACAGGTCTTCAACCTAAACACAGCGACAGTTTCTATTGAGCAAATTCCTTGCCATCAAATGGTGAAACCGAGTACTCCCGTCAGTGAACTGACATCTGTCCAAGTCTCTCGCCTCACCAGGATTTATCACAAGGTCGGCTATGTCATTGACGAAAAGCTTTCGGATTGGCTTAAAGATTTTACTTATGACTTTCACCCAGAGCGGGAAATTCAGATTTGGGAAGACATTGCCGCTGTCTTTGCGAGATATACCAAAAGCTATCAACTAACCCTCACGCAAAAGCGAGAAGTTGTTAGGAGATTAATCAAGCTGGTGGGAGGAGAAAAACAGGAGGATTCTGTCTCTGTAGAATTACTAAAACTCTTACAACAGGAGCAAGCTGACAAGTTTTTTATTCGACCCAACAAGCAACTATCTCTTGGGGAAAACCTTGATTTTAGAAGGTTTGCTCAAATTTACCAAGAATATGTGTCACGCCACGGGGTATCCAGCGACGATAACAAAGATGACCTTTTCGTCGCTTTGACGCGCCTGTTGGAATACAAGATTCCATCTACTAAACTTGGGATAGAATTACTAGAAATCTGGGAAGGTCTAGTACAGTCGGAGTCGGGATATGAGCAAGATTTCAACCCAGACGATATAAAAGATGAAAGGCAAAAGAGCGCCAAAGCCACTGTTGTTCGTCCGGGTCAAAAAAGGTTTAAGCGCCTGTTGATAGAAGCTTATGGTGGGTGTTGCTCAATTACAGGTTGCTCTTTTGAACCTGTTTTAGAAGCGGCTCACATCATTCCCTATCTCGGTCCGAAAACTGACCATCCAGCCAACGGACTGTTGCTGCGTATGGACATCCATAAACTCTTCGATGCTCACTACCTGAGTATCAATCCCTTAACGAATCAGGTTGAGATTGCCCCCTGTTTGAAAGAGACCTATTACTCTAAGCTAGCGGAGCAAGCGTTAAGGCTGCCTCGGAGTAAAACAGCAAGACCGAATAGAAAAGCCCTCGAAAAGCACTACCAAAAGTTTTCCGAGCTAGCTGACCCTGGGAAACTCATTCAATAATTGTTCCCTAGCCAACGCTAATTGGAGAAAATCATCAGAATCGAATTGCATAGAGATAATGTTGCTCGTTACGAATCGAAAGTGAGCGCCTGAACAACTGTTACACTAACCACCAACCAATGAACAATTCTCTTGAGGGTTAAATCTTTTGCCGCACGGTCGATTCGATTAAGTTATCTGATAAACTCAAGGGCACAATGGCTAGCGTTATTAGCTTTTTCAAATCGGTGAGGACGGATGAAAACGCTGTTGTTTCTCTGCACGGGCAATTACTACCGCAGCCGATTTGCCGAACATTTATTCAATGTATTGGCTCCCAAGCATGGGTTAAATTGGATAGCTACCTCTCGCGGACTAGCGCTGGAACGGGGTGTGAATAATGTCGGAGCTATCTCCCAGCACGCCCTCATGGGTTTAACCGAGCGCGGAGTAAGCATGGCACTCGATCTACGCTATCCTCTTTCCCTAACTGAAGCCGATTTGGTGGCAGCCTCCAAGATTATTGCCGTTGATGAGTCAGAACACCTCCCTTTAATCGTCGAGCGCTTCCCTACCTGGAAAGATGCGATCGAATACTGGCGTGTTCACGATGTCGAGTACACTCTCCCCGATTCAGCACTCCAGCAAATCGAGTACAACATCCAGCAACTAATCGAGCAACTGGCGAAATAATCGGTTCGCGAGCGCCTAAGCCTGATGCAGCGCTTTAGCTGAACCTAGAGATTTGGCTGATTTTGGTGGGACAGATGAATTACTACAAACTGAGATTAAGGCAAAAGTGGTGGTAGAACAGATGGAACTACCCTTGGCATACGAACAACAGACTCTAGACTTAAACCTTGATACTGAAAACTAATTGGCAGACTGAACCGAAAATTAAACTTTAGAGAATCTTTACTTAAGCCTGTTATGACTCCCTCCGTTTCGGGAACTATTAAGGTAACGATAGAAGTTGAGAACTGATGAATAAGGGTTCGTTGCTATAGACTAATCCGTGATTTAAATCACATAGAAGTATACAGAAAATATACATTACGCATACGCGATTGCCTCTATCAACTGTCTAATCTAAAAGTAGAAGTAAATTACTTCGCCTAACATTAAACCTTATAGACAACAGCACTGTGAAGTCGTACCTCCCCCAATTCGCGGCGCATATACTGAGGAGAATTAGATAAAAGTGTTTCTAAAAATCTGCACAAATTATTTTTCTTCAGCCATCCGAAAAACTGCCAATAGCTTGTGAATCTATTTAAGAGAACTGATTGAAGATTATCTAAACTCCCAAGGATTAAAAGCAACTGCATTGTCTGGCTCAAAAAACTGAAAGGAGAAAAACTAATGGACGCATTACAACTTCAAGCAGCAATCGAGCAGATTTTGAACTACATTTTCAGTCAAGGTCCTGATGCCATACAGCAGCTTATAGAAATCTTACAAATGATTGCTCAAGGAGCTGCCTCACTTGGAGCAATTGCCACCTTGATTGCCAAATCACCTGTACTTATGGAAGTCGTCAATCAGTTGCTAGCTCTAATTAGCTCAGGAGCAGGAATACCTGAAATAGCATCAGCTTTAGTAGAGTTGGTTGCTACGTTGGGAATATCAGCTGAAGCACTAATTCATTTGCTGCAAATGATTGGTGGCTTTCTACTCTTGTTTTAATTCCTGCACGAAATGAACACTAGCGATTGTGCGTTGAGTCTTCATCATCTTTATCAAAATTTCATGATTTAGCTGTTAGTTCAGTTTCACTGAAGGGATTAATGAGTATGGCAATGTTTAACTACTTTGGGATAAAGCAATCTACAATGTCTATTAATAACCAATCATTTGATGGATTTGGTAAAGCTTATCAAGCAGCACTTAAGCCAATCAAAAATTGCAACGTTTTAGTTATTGGTAATACAGGGATAGGAAAAAGCACACTGATCAGATCTGTTACCCAGAGTGAAGTTAGCCAGTCAATTACCAATAAAATTACACCCTACACTAAAGCGGGATTGCCTATAAGTCTTTATGACACTTGCGGTCTTGAAAAGGATGAGAAACAGCGAAGACAGGTGAAGCAAAAGATTGCTGAATTCATTAAACAGAATAAGCAAAAAGAACCAAAAGACCATATTCATGTGGTGTGGTATTGTGTCAGTGCAATGCTTCCCAGAATTTCTGAAATTGATAAAAAATGGATTAACGATTTATCCAAAGAATTACCTGTTATCCTTGTCATAACTAGGTCTTTAAGTCAGCAACATACTCGTTTTCAATCTGAATTAGAGGATATCAACTTACCCGTTCGCAAAATTGTACCTATTTTGGCAGAACAGGAAGTTACAGATGTTGGTTCGGTTCCAGCACATGGTCTAGTCTCTTTAAAAACAGCGACAGAAGGACTACTCGATGAAGTTGCGAAAAAGGCGACTATTTATGCTGTTGATAATAAGGGAAGCCAAGCTGTAAATTTAAGTATTCGTTATGGCTTGGTTGCTCTAGGCGTTCGTGCCGTACCAATTCCAATAGCCAACACGTTTGTCTCATCTTTGCTGCAATCTCGTATGCTTGAAGATATCTCTAAGCTTTTTGGGGTTAAGCTTGAACGAGAACTGCTCCAACAAGTTTATACAGCAGAAGTAGGCGCAACAGGCATAATTAGTTTATTCCTAGAAAATATTTTAAAAAATCTTCCTAACCAAAATTTGCCAGTGACTGAACTTTTGGCTAACCTAGCACAGATAATATCTTTCTTACCAGGAAATTCGCCTTTTGAGGATTACTTGGTAAAGATGGTATTTAGTTTCTCGGAAGCGATACCTGGGCAGTTGCCAATAATAGGAGCAGTGACTAACATATCTACAGCCTTATTGGTAGGGCTAACAGCTATTGCTTATATTGAAACCCTCAAAGACTGTAAAAAAGCTGAATACGAGACAGGAAGACCAGTATCTTCTTCAGAGATATTAAATAAGTTCGAGCAGAAGTACAAAGACATATTGGAATGGTTCCAATGTGGAAACAGTGACTGGAATTGGAGTACGGCAAGCGTTTAGTTGATGAGGATGTTTGATTTGCCTGAATGCTAGAAGACAAAATTAGCTGGTGAAATAACAGCAATGCTTCCCTATCTTCGCGATCACTCCTGGCGAATCAGCTACTCCAGCAATGAGAACAATCCCATTGCTGACTTTTTATCCAGAGGTATTTGATGAAATGCCTTCGCTGCGGTTGATGAGCTTTGGGGAGCCATTATTCGAGGAGTTGCTCTCGAATGTCATCACAAAGGTGACAGCATCCCACTAGTGAGTAGGGACCACGCGGAAACGGTTTTAAGCCTGTTGTCGGGAGAGATTGCTTTAGAAACCCTCTTTTATCGCTGGCACTGTACTTCAAGGAACGGGGGTCTTGAGTCCCAAAATGCTTAAGAACTCGCTGCTTATGTTTGCCGGATTCATCCCGATAATTTTCAACTTCCTGATAATAAATGTGTTCCCCAACCTTCTTGCTGCGAATGAAGCTCATCTGTGGTGACTAATAAACTGGGCTGTGGTGACTAATAGTAACTCAGATGACCCAACTTTTGTGGTGACTAACAACGGGTCTGTGGTGACTAATGGTAACTCAGATGACCCAACTGGCGAGCCGCAGCGAGTAATGTATCTATTTCCTGAAATAGACACAAAGCAAAAAGCGCTCTACTTTAGACCAGCTAGGACTGTTGTCTGATTGAATAGATTATGGAAACAAAGATTATCAGTTGCTCAACTGTAGTAACAAATTTGTTACTACGCTAATGCTCTTTAAGCGGAGTCTTAAGAAATATTTTTGATAAGGGTCTGATGCCTACAACGTCCCAAAAAGATAGAAAGATGGGGTTTTAGGGACATAGATAAAGTTACGAGTTGTTGGTACAGATTTTCAGCCGGAAAGGGGTAGTCGAGAGCCAGGTGGAGACAGTATCAAAAAATGGTCGTTTTAATGACACAGACCTAACTCTCGGCTTAGTTTTATCCCTTAGAAAATACTCAGTCCACGCCATTTGGCTTAGAAGATTAGGTGAATATACCAGGTGAGATTCGATGCCTTTTCGGTTAGCCTCGATAAAGATCATCTGGGAGATATTCCCGCCATGCCGACAACTGAATCGCTATCCACTGCTGTGCTTATCAAGGAAACCCGGAAGCGCCTGGGGCTGACTCAATTGCAGTTTGCCAAAACACTGGGGGTGTCCTTTCAGTCAGTGAACCGCTGGGAACGGTGCAAGACGAAGCCTTTGCCGATAGTTCTCAAGCAGATTGAGGTGATGGTGAAGGAGATGGGCGCTCGCGGGGAGGATTTACTGGAGCAGTATTTTTTAAAGGATAAGAGTTAATGGCTTACTGCTTAATACGTGTTGGTTCCTACCCCAATGCTTTTGGTTTGGCGAAGTTGGCAATAGGGAGCGACTTGATCGTTATCCCCAAACTCGAAGTCAAAGGCGACCTGTCTGAGTCCCCTCCTGGAACGATAACAGCGATTGAACCTGGCTTCCTTACGGTTTCTACAGCAAGTAACGAGGTAGTGCTGTCCCAGGTGCTAACCATAGATGGTCAAGTGCTATCGATTCCTGATTTGGTCGAGAGATTTGGGCTGCAAGTTGGGTATCGGTTTAAGGACATCGAGCCAGATAGCGCGAGGCGTATTGAAAGGCTTGATGGATTAATCGCAAAGCACGAAGCTTTTTGGGTAGAGAAGCTAACGACGTTACAGCCCATTACGGTTCCCTATGCAGAGCGGACGGCATCACACTTGGAACAGAAGCAGTACACCAGTGTAAAGATGTCCATACCGTATGAGGTCACAGCCTTCCTGGAGGAGTGCCATCCCGATTGGAATCAGAGCGACTTCCTGTGTGCTGCTTTTGCCACTTATCTAGCCCGTATTGGAGGAACTGGATGTTTCGATATCGGATTTAGAGATGTTGAGCTGCAATGGGAGCTGATAGGACTGGAAGACTTTTTTGCCTCAATTGTTCCTTGTCGCGTAGATATAAACTACGAGCAAAGTTTTGAGGAAGTTTTTGAAGCTTTTAGGAAGCAGGTGGAGTTGACGAAACTTCACAAAACTTATGCCCGTGATGTCGTAGCTAGGTATCCGGCTCTTCGTTCATTGCCTGAGGTGAGTCGTGAGCCGATGTTTCCGGTGGTCGTAGAACGGATAGAAAAACTAGACGATCACCAAGCTGGGTCTGGTAATGAGTTGACCCTGGTCATTCCGTCAGATGGGAAAGAATGCTGTTGGCTCTATAACACTGAGGCATTGGATGGTGACAGCATTGCCAGGATGTTGGATCAGTTTGCTACTTTTTTGCAAGGTATTGTAACTGACCCCAAAGGGCGCGTTGCCGCTCTGCCTCTGTTATCTGAGCCGGAGCGTCACAAAATTCTGGTGGAGTGGAATGATACTCAGGCAGATTACCCCAAGGATAAGTGTATCCATCAGTTATTTGAGGCTCAGGTGGAGCAGACACCTGATGCCCCGTCGGTAGTTTATGAAGACAAACAGTTGACCTATCGGGAACTGAATGCAAGAGCGAATCAGCTAGCGCACTACCTGCAAAAACTGGGGGTGGGACCGGAAGTTTTAGTGGGGATTTTTGTCGAGCGATCGCTTGAGATGATGGTGGGGCTTCTCGGTATTCTCAAAGCGGGTGGAGCCTACGTACCTCTAGATCCGGCATATCCGAAAGAACGTCTAGCGTTCATGCTGTCAGACTCACAGGTGTCAGTGCTATTGACCCAAGAAAAGTTGCTAGCTGGATTGCCTGAGCAGGGTGCGGAGGCGATCTGCTTGGATACAGACTGGGGCGTAATTTCTCAGGAGAGTGAGGACAATCTCAACAGCAAGGTTAATCCCGCCAACTTGGCCTATATAATTTACACCTCTGGGTCAACCGGGAAACCAAAGGGAACGATGATTGTCCACCAAGGACTGGTCAATTATCTTAGCTGGTGCATAAAAGCGTATGCAGTAGCCGATGGGGTTGGTTCTCCGGTTCATTCTTCGATTGGGTTCGACGCGACCATTACCAGCTTATTCTCTCCCCTATTGGTGGGACAGAGTGTAGTCTTCCTCCCGGAGAAGCAGGAGATAGAGGCTCTTAGTGCCGTCTTGTGTTCTCAAAGTAATTTTAGCCTCGTCAAAATCACCCCAGCCCATCTAGCCCTACTCAGTGAGTTATTACCCAGTAAGCAGGCGGCGGGTCAGACAAGAGCCTTAATTATCGGTGGCGAGGCTCTGTCGAAAAAGAGCATTTCATTCTGGCAGACTCACGCACCTGAAACTAGACTAGTCAACGAATACGGTCCAACAGAAACGGTTGTTGGATGCTGTATCTATGAGGTTCCGACTCAGACCTCCCTATCAGGTCTGGTTCCAATTGGTCGTCCTATTGCCAATACTCAGCTTTATATATTGGATCAGTCTCTCCAACCCATCCCCATCGGGGTCGTGGGTGAACTGCACATCGGTGGCGATGGCTTAGCGCGGGGCTATCTCAACCGAACGGAGTTGACAACCCAGAAGTTCATCCCCAACCCCTTTAGTGATGAACCCGGATCACGTCTGTACAAAACTGGAGACTTAGCCCGCTATTTACCGGACGGTAACATCGAGTTTCTCGGTCGCATCGATAATCAGGTAAAAATTCGTGGCTTCCGCATCGAGCTGGGCGAGATTGAGGCAGTGCTGAGGCAAAACCGGGCTGTGCAGGATGCCTTAGTTATAGACCAGGAGTACGGCCCTGGTGACAAGCGCCTAGTAGCCTATGTGGTTCCCAGTCAGGAGCAAGTCCTGCCAGCCAGTGAACTGCGTCGCTACCTAAAGCAGAAACTGCCCGACCACATGGTGCCCTCGGCATTTGTGCTGCTGGAAGCGCTGCCGCTGACACCCAACGGTAAGGTGGATCGCCGCGCTCTGCCAGTGCCGGACCCCACCAGAGCCGATCTGGAAGAAGATTTTGTGGCTCCTCACACGCCCGTTGAAAAAATGCTGGCAGAAATCTGGGCTGAAGTGCTCGGCATCGAGCGAGTCGGCATCCACAACAAGTTCTTGGAATTGGGCGGACATTCCTTACTCGCTATCAGGATTGTAAGTCGATTGCGTGACACCTTAAAGGTGGAGTTACCTATAAGTAGCCTGTTTGCATCTCCAACTGTAGCCGAACTAGCCAAGCGCATCGAGGCAAGTCATCAGGAAAAGCCTTTCTTGCAAGCTCCCCCCATCCGACCCGTTTCCAGGAACCAAAACTTGCCACTCTCGTGGAACCAGCAGCGACTGTGGTTCCTCGCACAATTAGAACCCAATAGTCCTGTTTATAATGAACCCTTCACCATTCGCTTTTGGTGTGCTATAGACGTAGATGCACTCTCAAAAGCCCTCAACGAAATCATCAAACGTCACGAAAGCCTGCGCGAGCGCTTCATCACGATAGATGGCCAACCCGTTCAGGTGATCGATCCACCCTCTAGTTTCAACCTAGCCGTAGTGGATCTCCGACAATTTCCAGAAGACCAACGGGAAGCCGAAGCTTTGCGGTTGGCAACTAGGGAGTCTAAGCAGCTCTTTGACCTAACTTCTGGGCCACTGCTGCGAGCTACGTTGATGCAACTGGCTTCGGAGGACTACAGGTTATTCCTGACCGTTCACCACATCGTTATTGATGGTGTTTCAATCTACAGCGTGTTTGTTCCAGAACTCGCAGCACTCTACGAAGCTTTCTCTACCGGCAAACCCAGCCTACGGCACGCTACGCTAACGCCACTTGCAGAACTGCCCATACAATACGCTGACTTTACCCTCTGGCAACGACAATGGCTAGCTGGAGAGATTCTGGAAAGTCAATTAGACTACTGGAAACAGCAGCTACGGGGCGACCTGCCTGTACTACAGCTGCCTTATGACCGTCCGCGACCCGCAGTTCAGACTTTCCGAGGTGCAAGGCAATGTCTGACACTATCCAAAGACCTGACCTCGTCGCTCAAAACTCTCTCGCAACAAGAGGGAGTCACCCTATTCATGACGCTGCTGGCCGCATTCAAAAGCTTGCTCTATCGCTATACGGAGCAGGACGATATTGTGGTGGGCACTGTCAGCGCGGGTCGCAACAGACCGGAGATTGAAGGGCTAATCGGGTTTTTCCTCAACACCCTAGTGTTGCGTACTAATCTGTCGGGTTCCCCTAGTTTTCGACAGCTACTGGGACGAGTGCGGGAAATAACATTAGGCGCTTATGCCCATGAAGACTTGCCTTTTGAGAAGCTAATACAGACGCTCCAACCCGATCGCAATCTAAGCCATAACCCTCTGTTTCAAGTGGCGTTTGTTTTGGAACCTCCAATGCCAGCTTTGAATTGTGGCTGGACTATGAGTCAGCTAGATATCCAAACCGATACGGCGAAGCTCGATCTGACCCTTGAACTAGACGAAAGACCGGAAGGGATTATTGGTCGCTTTGAATACAACACGGATTTGTTTGAGACCAGCACTATCTCGCGGATGATAGGCAACTTTCAGACTTTACTAGAAGGGATTGTGGCTGACCCGGACAAGCGCCTTTGGGAATTACCCATCTTGACGGTAGCCCAACAGCAGCAACTAATGGCGTTGAATAACACAAAAGCGGATTATCCTTTGGAGGCGTGCATCCACCAGCTATTTGAGGCGCAGGTGGAGCGCACACCCGATGCCATTGCAGTAGTTTTTGAAAACGAGCAACTAACCTACCGAGAGCTAAATCGCCGTGCCAATCAGCTAGCACACCACCTGCAAAAATTGGGTGTGCAACCAGAAATGCTGGTCGGAATTTGCGTAGAGCGATCGCTAGAGATGGTGGTAGGACTCCTAGGCATTCTCAAGGCTGGTGGGGCTTATTTGCCCTTAGACCCGTCGTATCCCCAGGAGCGTCTAGCCTTCATGCTGGAAGACGCCCAGGTGTCGGTGCTGTTAACCCAACAGAAGCTACTCGCAGGTCTTCCGGAGTACAAAGCGCACCGTTTCTGCTTGGACAGCGAGTGGGAATTACTCGCCCAAGAAAGCGAAGAAAAACCCGTCAGCAACGTAGCAACCGATAACCTAGCCTACACGATTTACACCTCTGGTTCTACAGGGAAACCCAAAGGAGTGCTGGTAACTCATCAAAACCTAGTCCACTCCACCAGTGCTCGTATTTCTTATTACAGCGAACCCGTCACCAGTTTCCTATTACTTTCGTCGTTTGCCTTTGATAGTTCGATCGCAGGCATCTTTTGGACATTGTGCCAGGGAGGCATCCTTGTACTACCAGCAGACAAGTTCCAACAAGAGCTGTTACAGCTTACAAAGTTCATCGCTCAACATCAGATATCGCATTTATTGAGTCTTCCATCTCTCTATAGCCTGATTTTGGAGCAAGCGGAACCACAACAGCTCACTTGTCTTCGTACTGTTATTGTGGCAGGCGAACCGTGTTCCAGAGAGTTAATTGAACGGCCTAGTAAGCTGCTGGCTCACACATCTTTATTCAACGAATACGGTCCCACAGAAGGAACGGTTTGGAGCAGTGTATATCATTGTCAGCCTTCAGGACTCAGAACCCAGGTTCCGATTGGTCGTCCCATTGCCAATATGCAGATCTATCTGCTGGACAACTATTTGAATCCTGTTCCCATCGGTGTACCGGGCGAGATCCACATCGGTGGTGCAGGCTTAGCCAGAGGCTACCTCAACCGCCCGGAGTTAACCAACCAGAAGTTCATCCCCAACCCCTTTAGCGATGAACCTGGGCAACGCCTTTACAAAACTGGGGACTTAGCCCGCTACCTAAGCGATGGCAACATTGAGTTTCTCGGTCGCCTCGACCATCAGGTAAAGATTCGCGGCTTCCGCATCGAACAGGGCGAGGTTGAGTCAACACTCCTCCAACACCCCAGCGTGCGAGAAACCACAGTCATAGCTAGAGAAGACATCCCCGGCGACAAACGTCTAGTAGCCTACGTCGTACCCAACCCAGAGCAGACACCCAGCATCGATGAACTACGCCACTTCCTCAAGCAGAAACTGCCCGACTACATGGTGCCTGGAGCCTTCGTACTGCTAGATGCCCTGCCCCTAACACCAAATGGTAAGATAGACCGCCGCGCTCTACCAGCACCCGACCAGTCACGACCCGACCAGTCAGTTACGTTTGTGGCTCCTCGCACTCCGATCGAGCAGCAGCTAGCTGATATCTGGGCTGAAGTCCTAAGACTAGAGCAGGTCGGCGTCCATGACAACTTTTTTGAATTCGGAGGACATTCCCTGCTGGCTACCCAAGTTATTTCTCGCTTGCGCCAAGCCTTCGGAGTGGAACTGCCCGTGCGTACTTTATTTGAGGCACCTACTGTGGCTGACTTAGGCGCTCGCCTTGAGACAGTTCGTTGGGCAGTGCAAGAGTTACAGGCTGATGAGAGCGACTCAATGGGCGATTATGAAGAGGGAGAACTATGAAAACGATTGATGAGTTTTTGTCTGAGCTTCGCTGTCTAGATGTGAAGCTATGGAACGAAGGCGATCGCTTGCGTTATAAAGCTCCCAAAGAAACACTGACACCCGCCCTGCTGCAAGAGCTAAAAGAGCGCAAAGCAGAAATCCTCGCATTTCTGCACAAGGCTAATGCTGCCAGCAATTCCAATCTTTCGCCCATATCGCCTGTCCCAAGGGACGAAAACCTCCCCCTCTCATTTGCTCAAGCTAGACTCTGGTTACTCGCTCAATTGGAACCAGACAGTCCTGCTTATAACATACCTGCTGCCTTTCGCTTAACCGGTCTACTCAACGTAACCGCACTCTCGCAGAGCCTGAGTGAAATTGTCCGACGCCATGAAGTCCTCAGAACCACTTTCCCCTCTGTGGATGGGCAACCCAAGCAAGTCATCTCCCTACATACAGCTTTAAAACTGCCAGTAATAGACCTGAGGGAACTTCCTCCAGACCAAGGGCTTTCTGAAGCTCGACGCCTTGCCACCGAGGAGGCTCAACAATTCTTCGACCTAGCGACTGGGCCATTATTTCGCGTCCAACTTCTGCGCCTGGAAGAAGCGGAACATATGCTGCTCGTGACCATGCACCACATTGTTTATGATGGCTGGTCCTACGATATTTTCTTACGGGAACTGGCAGCACTCTACGAAGCCTTCTCCAGTGGCAAGCCCTCACCCCTCCCCGAACTGCCCATCCAATATGCTGATTTTGCCCACTGGCAGCGCGAGTGGCTACAGGGTGAAGTCCTAGAGTCTCAGCGGGACTACTGGAAACAGCAGCTAAATGGCAGCCTGCCCATACTACAACTGCCCACCGACTACCCGCGCTCACCAGTTCAGACCTATCAGGGTGGGTACCAATCTCTGGAGCTACCGAAAAACCTAACCCAGGCACTCAAAGACCTGAGCCAGCAGGAGCGGGGCACTCTGTTCATGACCCTGTTAGCAGCCTTCCAGACATTACTCTACCGCTATACCGGGCAAGAAGACATTATCGTAGGCACTCCCATCGCCGGTCGCAACCAAGTGGAAGCCGAGGGTCTGATTGGATTTTTTGTTAATACCCTAGCCCTGCGTACCTACCTCACTGGCAACCCAAGTTTCCAAGAACTGCTAGGTCGAGTGCGGGAGGTCGCTTTAGGAGCCTATGCCCACCAAGACCTACCCTTTGAAAAGCTCGTAGAAGAACTACAGCCCGAACGAGACCGAAGCCGCACGCCGCTGTTCCAGGTGATGTTCGTTCTACAGAACACTCCAACCTCAGCCTTGGAGTTACCAGGTTTGACCGTCAACTCCCTGAATATTGACAGTGGAACGGCGAAGTTCGATCTAACGCTATTCATAATGGAGACGGGGCAAGGACTGAGAGCTTCGTTGGAATACAACACCGGCCTCTTCAATGCCGCCACCATTACTCGGATGCTGGGGAATTTCCAGACCTTACTGGAAGGCATTGTCGCCAACCCTCAACAGCGTCTCTCAGACTTACCGCTGTTGACAGCAGCCGAAAAACATCAGTTGCTGGTGGAGTGGAATAACACCCAAACAGATTACCCAAGTAACACCTGTATCCATCAGTTATTTGAAGCCCAAGCCGAGCAAACTCCTAACGCTGTTGCCGCAGTCTTTGGAAGCGAGCAACTTACCTACCGAGAGCTAAATCACCGTGCCAATCAATTAGCACACCACCTGCAAGGGCTGGGGGTAGGACCAGAGACATGCGTGGGGATTTGTGTAGAGCGATCGCTAGATATATTAGTAGGACTCCTAGGCATCCTCAAAGCGGGTGCAGCCTACTTACCACTAGACCCAGCATATCCGCAAGAGCGTCTTACCTTCATGCTGGAGGATGCCCAAGTCCCAGTCCTATTGACCCAACAGCAGCAGGTTGAGAAACTTCCGTTACATCGAGCCAAAGTAGTCTGTCTAGACAGTGGCTGGGACGCCATTAACCGAGAGAGCCAGGAAAACCCCATTGGCAGCGTGACGGCTGACAACCTAGCCTATGTAATGTATACCTCCGGTTCTACAGGCAGACCCAAAGGTGTTAGCGTCATCCATCGAGGTGTAGTGCGGTTAGTCAAAGGAGCCAACTATGCCAACCTAGCAGCAGAAGAAGTCTTCCTACAGTTAGCTCCCATCTCCTTCGACGCCTCAACGTTAGAGATTTGGGGCAGCTTACTTAATGGTGCGCGGCTAGTGATATTTCCCCCCCATACGCCATCCTTGGAAGAGTTGGGACAAGTTATCCAGCAATACCAAATCACAACTCTGTGGCTCACCACTGGTCTATTTCACCTAATGGTGGATGAGCGACTGGAGGATTTAAAGCCCTTGCGTCAACTATTGGCTGGTGGTGATGTTTTATCCGTTCCCCATGTCCAGAAATTTCTCCAAAAAATAGGAGACTGTAAGCTAATCAACGGTTATGGTCCAACCGAGAACACGACCTTCACCTGCTGCTACCCAATAACAGAGCCTGACCAACTCGGTAACTCCGTCCCCATCGGACACCCTATTACCAATACTCAGGTTTATGTGTTGGATAGCCACCTACAGCCTGTCCCCATCGGAGTTCCCGGCGAGTTGTACATCGGCGGCGATGGCTTAGCCCGAGGGTACCTCAACCGCCCAGACTTG
Organism: Microcoleus sp. FACHB-SPT15; assembly: GCF_014849525.1. Lineage (NCBI taxonomy): Bacteria > Bacillati > Cyanobacteriota > Cyanophyceae > Oscillatoriales > Microcoleaceae > Microcoleus > Microcoleus sp. FACHB-SPT15. The sequence continues at coordinate 59,131 of NZ_JACJNU010000060.1, forward strand.
ACCGAAGAGAAATTTCTCCAAAACCCTTTTAGTAATGAACCAGGAACACGCCTCTATAAAACCAATGACCTAGCCCGTTACCTCCCCAATGGCAACATCGAGTTTCTCGGTCGCATCGACAATCAGGTGAAGGTTCGTGGCTTTCGCATCGAACTGGGAGAAATTGAAGCGGTGCTAGCACAACACCCTACTGTGAAAGAAGCCGTAGTCACAGCTAGAAAAGATATCTCCGGCAACAAAAGCTTAGTGGCCTACATCGTTTCCCACCAAGAGCAAGCATCCACAATCGATGAACTGCGCCGCTTCCTCAAGCAGAAACTGCCCGACTATATGCTGCCTGGATCTTTCGTACTTCTAGAGGCTTTACCCCTGACTCCCAACGGCAAGGTAGACCGCCGCGCCTTACCAGCACCCGACCAAATCAGGAAAGAGCCAGAAGAAACGTTTGTAGCTCCCCGCAATGAATTAGAACTCCAGCTCACACAGATTTGGGAAAAAGTTTTAGGTGTCCACCCCATCAGCGTGAAAGACAACTTTTTTGACTTGGGAGGACACTCCATGTTGGCTGCACGCCTATTCGCACAAATCGAGAAGAAATTGGGCAGAAATCTCCCTCTGGCTAGCCTCTTCCAAGCACCGACTATTGAGGAACTAGCTAGCATTTTCAGCCAACAAATCTATAGCTCAGAACATAAGAAATCAACAATAAAGCTTGAGAGCGCAACTAACCTTCTGAATCAGTCTGGCTCGCCATCGCCTTGTTCCTCACTGATAGCAATTCAACCTAAGGGTTCCAAACCGCCTTTGTTCTGTATCCATGTGCTTGGCAGAGGTCTCAAATTCTACCGTCCTTTGGCACATCATTTGGGTTCAGAACAACCCCTGTATGGACTAGCCGCACAAATTATGGATAAAAAATATGCTCCCCCCAATCGGGTTGAGGACTTAGCCGCTCACTATATTAAAGAAATGCGGATTCTCCAGCCCGAAGGACCTTATTTTCTGACTGGCGTATCTTTTGGCGGCAGTGTAGCCTTCGAGATGGCTCAGCAGCTAGTCGCGCAAGGACAAAAGGTAGCTCTGCTAGCCTTATTGGATACACACACTTCAGAGGCACTCAAACAAATATCAAGCGGTGAGCGGCTCTCTGCTCACTGGAGTAACTTTTTAAAACTCGGACCCATCTATGTTCTAAAGAAAGCGAACGAAAACGTGAAGGGAAAAATCCAGAGTTTCAACGATAAACTCAATCATAGCCTCAACAAGATTGGCTGCAAGTTTTACCTAGCTATCGGACGACCCTTGCCTGACAATCTTCAAGACTTCACTTTTCAACAGGAAAACAATCAGGCATCAAGAAACTATGTACCGCAAGTCCACCCGGGTCGTGTAACCCTCTTCCGGTCTGGAGATCAGATTATCGATGTAAGCTCTTATCGTGACCCTCAATTGGGCTGGGGCGAACTTGCTGCTAGAGGATTAGAGTGCCATGAGGTTCCTGGTACCCACCTTGGAATGTTACAAGAACCCCATGTACAGGTGCTAGCCGAAAAATTGAAAGCTTGCTTGGATAAGGCTCAGGCAGAAACTCATTTGTGATCTGCTGCTACTGAGCTGTCCAAAAATAACTTCGGATTTTAGGGTGTATTCGCCAACCTCTTTCAACCTCCCAAACAATTGCCCAAAGCCAGGAAAAAGCATTGACTCACCTAATCAGTTCGCACAGCTCTTTGCGTTACGCTGCTGTTGATGAAGGGTTAAGCGAAACATTGGGAACCGGGAAATATGCGAATGTCGTATTCCCGAACAATCCCGACAACAAACACCAATTACCTAAAAAATTTCGTTTTTCTGGTCGTTGATTATGTACGAGTAGTTTTCTATTGCTGCATTGACCCGTATCGCGACGTTTAGCCTTAAAAAGGCGCTCGATGCTCAACGGGCGAAGGTGACAGTGCTCGCTTCCACCGAGCAGCTTAATCTGCTGGAGGCAACTGGCACAAGCCGAAACGACGACGGGTGAGAATTGAGTTGAGTGTCCTGCAAGGGGCAGACCAGCCAACATATGAGAGAGGAGCGAACGGACTGGCAGTATGAGCCGAGCGTTCGCACTCCAACCACAAGAGCGAAAACCTCAGAACCCCCGGAAATATTTCCGTTTTTTTTGCGTTGGGAGAGTTATACCAAAGTTGAACGTTACGCAAACGCGATCTCGAACACTAGGGTTCGATAGTAAAAAGAGAAAGCTTAGAAAGATTAAAGGAGAAATAAATGCAGGGTCTCTTTAAAGTAGCTATTTCTCTGTTTCTAGTAATTATATTTACTTTTACAACAGTAGTTAAGCCTGCAACAGCGTTATCAATTGATTTCAACGTAGATAATGAGTCGATGGAATTGTATGAAACTGCGAAAAAGGTGGGTCAAACGGCTATAGCTATTACCTCTGCTACTAGCGCTGCTGCTGGCTTAAGTGGTGGAGCTGGAATTATGTCAAGCTTGGCTGGTGCTGGTGCTGTTGTGGGTGGTGGTGCTATTGCAGGCATTGGTGTACTTGGTGCAGGTCCAACGGCTGTAACAACAATGCTGATGGATCAAGTTTTGAGAGATGATGAGAACCTTGCTAGCAGTGAGCGTGAAGCCCGCGCCGTTGGCAGAAGGATGACAGCCGTTGGTGCAACGGCTGCCTCAGCCGGTGCTGCTAGTGCAATAGCCGTATCTGGAAGCGTTACTGGGTTGAGCGCAGCGGGGATAACCTCAGGATTAGCAGCAATTGGAACAACAGTCGGCGGCGGCATGGCTGCTGGTGCAACTATCACAATCGCCGCCCCGGCAGTAGCAGCGGCGGCAGTTGGATACGGTGGTTATCAAATCTGGAAACAGCTATCAAAGGATTAATTTTTCCTGTTGTCAATAGCTCTCGATGAACACCTGAGCCAGGTGTTCCTGAACGGGGAATTCAACCAGGGTAAGTGATCGCTTTTCATTTTTAAGGAGTCCATCTCACGTCGAGGAGTCTATTCGCTGTTGAGTTGGCTCCTGCTGCAAGCCGGAATACCCCGCTTCCCGACATCCGAGAGTCTTCCAATCGCTGAGGGAAAACTTGATTATTAAGAATCCTTAATAATATGGATCACTGCTCAATGACTCTCAAGTCACACCACCAGATGAGCTTGAATCACCCAACGGGCTACTGACAGACTGCTACTGTTGAGTCGATAGGTTAACAACTGGTTAAGGAGATTGATATGCAGCTTCTCAATCACTCAAGTACTACCTCTAGCCCAACTATCAAGAAAGCGGGAGCCAAACTCCATATGGTTTGGGTGAAGAAGATAGACGCCTCTCAACGCGAATACCTCACAGCGGTTTGGACAACCCAGGATTAGCTCCCCCTCCTTCATCCTCTAATTCGGTTCACTACGATCTACTGGTAGGTGGCGATGGGGCTAAATGTGGAAGGAATTGAGATATTTTATCCTTACATCCCGTGTGCGGAAAGCCAACTTATCACTCACTTGCAGTAACCAGGGATGCCTTCTCAATAAGCCCTCAAAAATAGCCACTCATTACCCGTAAATTTTCAGAATTAGCCCAATCAACGCTATCTCGTCATTACAGCCATTTTCCTACCTGGCGTAATGTGAGATTATCGGGATTTGGTTGCGAGCGGTTTGCCCAAATTTGCCTTCTACAAGCTCAAATCATTTTCATGATTGGGGCACTAAAAGTCGGGAAAGTGATCGCCAACGTTCAAACAGGTAGTCATAGTCTGTTTCTGCCTTTGTCAATCAACACTCTGCCAATCTCTGATCGCAGATTCATCCCAATACTCATTGGCTAGCTATCAAATTTAGCAACACCAAACGTTGCATTAAACTGGCGACACCAAACTACAGCAGATTTATAGTCTTCTAAATTAACGTTTTCAGGAATAGGGTAACGTTGAGCGCCGCTGGTTTTTTGTAGGGGACCCAAAATGACGTAATCTTGCTCTTGCAAAGGATAAGCGGGTGGTTGAGTAGAACCCAACACATTATCAGAACGATGCAAAATCACAAATAAATCTGGACCTCTGTCACTCGTTTTGAAAGCTTGGTCTAGCTCTAGATAGCGTTCTCCATTCTCAGTAACAATTTGAGCCATTCCCTCTGTCGGCGCTTCTCCAGCCACAAAAGTACCGGACTTTGCCACAGTATCTGGTGCGGGTGCAGTTGAGTCAGTTGGAGCAGCAACACTTGAACTAGGGGAAGGGCTTGTCGCCTCGCTAGCCGGCTGATTAACGGCTACTTCCTTTGTACAACCAACCGACAAAATTAAAGTGCTAGCAAGAATAATCAGTTGATTGAATCTCATCGGTCAAAACCTCTTGAATGATCTGAGTTTGCAATTATGGGAATGGAATTACATATTGGGACACGAGGGCATATCGTCTCCAATGAGTAGTCTTGCCAAACTGGGTAACGCTTCACCATAAGTCGGGTGAATGTGAACCGACTGTTCTAGCAATTTCCAAGTGGCTTTAGCCTCCATCAAAGACAAAAATACGTGAACTAACTCGGCAGTTTCGTATCCGACTAGCGTTGCTCCTAAAATCCTGTCAGTGTCTCGGTCTACTACCATGCGGTAAAAGCCAAGATCATGTCCCCACTCGATGGCACGAGCAATGTGAGCCATTGGCATTGTGACGGCATGAGCATTGATGCCTTGCTGCTGAGCCTGTTCTAGTGTCATGCCGACGCGCCCGACTTGCGGTTCAGTGTAGACGGCATAGCCCAAAACGCGATCGCTGCGCGTCCGGTGTTCGCCACACAAAATTGCCTTTAAGCGGCGGTAGTCTTCCCAGGAAACATGGGTAAAGGCAGGCTGTCTTGCCACATCGCCGATCGCATAAATGCCAGGGCAAGTAGTCCGAAACTGATCGTCAATTTTGACGAAGGCTTGCTGATCTAATTCAACTCCAGCCGCTGTCACATTCAATACACTGGTGTTCGGTTTTCGTCCGATCACAACGAGTAATGCTTCACCCTGTAGCGTTTCACCATTGCTCAACGTCAGTGTAAACACTCCGTCAGCATGAGCAACCTTTTCAGTATTCACGTTGAAATGAATCGAGATGCCATCTTGCTTGAACGCCTCTGCTAAAGTTTCGCTGACATCCGGTTCTTCTTGCGAAAGGAGGCGATCGCCTCGCACAATCAAATGCGTCTGGCTACCCAAACGCGCTAATCCTTGCCCTAACTCCAGCCCGATATAGCCACCTCCAATCACCAGCAGTCGAGGCGGCAACTCCTGCAAATCGAAGAAATTTCGATTGGTGAGAAACGGGGTGTCGGCTAAACCAGGAATATCGGGAATTAGTGATGATGTCCCTGTGTTGATGACAACGATGGGTGCTTCAACAGTCACATCACCGCCTGTGACGGTGTGATGGTCTGTGAAAGACGCTTCAGCGCACACAACTTTGACACCTGCACTTTCCAGTCGCCGTTTTGTGCCCTGATTGAACTGATCGCGAATTCCCCGAACTCGCTCCATCACGGCAGGAAAATCGACCTCGACCTGAGCATGGACACCGAGTTTTGCTGCCAGTCGTGCCCGACCTGCGGCATGAGCAGCGGCTAAGAACGCTTTAGAGGGGGTACAGCCATAATTAATACAGCTTCCACCCAACGCATCCCGCTCAAATAACACAACCTTGCGCCCTTCCTTGGCAAAGTCAGCCGCGAATGGAATTCCACCCTGACCACTCCCAATCACAATGACATCTGCTGTTTCCATAGTTTCTTGATTCAAATTAACGCTGTGCAACGGCGATCGCTCTAATAGTTGCCTTGCGCCCAAACAAGAATCGCGGTCTAAACAAAATCTTCAACAGCAATCCTAATGAGGCAAATTCTCCTGGAGAACAACGGCTTTTCCACTGTCCTGGACGGCAATACAGCAGTTCTACTAAGCCTCGCTGTTGATTCAAATCCAGTGACTCGAACAAAACTTGCACGACCGGAAATTCATCACTTAAGTCAACACTCGCTATTTGACCTGGGAGGACTAATTCTTCCTCCATCAATTCCACTTGAGCGGGAAGCATTCTCATTTCATTCATTTTGAGAAAGTCTGTTTGAGTCAATGCAACTTCTACACCGACTTCTGAAATGGCTGTAGTGAACCCCCAAAATGTTTGTTCATCAACCTGAACCCGCACTGTACGTCGTAATCCGTACCATTCGTAGGGGCTGGTGCGCGGCACATCCACCAAAATCAGCAGGGCAATGCTCAGCATTAGCAGATTGTAGGCACTCCAGACCCAGCCCAACCCGATGCCTTTCAACTGCTCTGCGATTTGCACAGGCATACTGGGTTGCCAAGTTCCCATGATCAGGTAAGTTCCCAAGTTCATCCATAAACTAATCGCCGTCACAATAAATATTGCAATGAGCGGAAAGGCAAGCTGCCAGTTAAAGGAAAAGCGATCGCTTACGCCTCCTTTCGGAGTTACCTTAAAGCCTTTCCCAAATGGATTGAGCATAACTTTAATCACGGTGACTGCCAGAGGAAACGCCAGAACCAATGAGTAGACATCTGACAATACCGCCGAGCGAGAGCGAGAGTTTAACCAGGAGAACGCACTCAACTGCACCAAATAAAAAGGAACAAAGAAATACAGCACTTCTGCACCCGTTGCTCTGACTGGAATGATATGCAGGAACGCATAAGCTAGGGGAATGAACAATAATCCGACGCGAGCCGGACTGGTAAACCAATGCAGCAATCCTTCGAGATGCGCCAGCCGTTGTAACAAGTTCAAACCCGGAATAGTTAAGGGATTTGTTTTGATAAAGAAAGCTTGTAGCGTTCCTTGTGCCCAACGAGTCCGCTGAAGTGCTTGAACTGAGATGTTCTCAGCCGCTAGTCCTGCACTCAGCTTTTCATTCAGGTAAAGGACACGATAACCCTTCGCTGCTAGCCGAATTCCGGTAAAGTAGTCTTCGCTGAGGGATTCGGTTACAAAGCCTCCTGTTGCTATTAATGCCGAGCGCCGCACGACAAAAGATGTGCCCGCGCAAATCACGCCACCGACTCCATCCCGGATTGGCTGAATCTGACGGTAGAATACCTCTTCATCCGGCGTGAGCGTATTCTCTAGCCCAAGATTACGGGCGACCGGGTCAGGATTATAAAACGTCTGAGGGGTTTGCAGTAGTGCGACTTGGGAATCTTGGAAAAAGCCAACGGTGCGAGTGAGAAAGTTTTTGGTTGGAATGAAGTCAGCGTCGAAGATAACGATTAGTTCTCCATTAGTATGTGCGATCGCCTGGTTCAAATTTCCGGCTTTTGCGTGGTGGTTGTCGGGGCGTGTCCGATATTCACAGCCCAACTCTTGGGCTAATGCTTGCACCTCTGGTCGTTGAGTGTCATCGAGCAAATAAATCTTCTTTGCGTCATAGTCCAACGCCTGAGTGCCAATTACTGTGCGTCGCAAGATAAAGGTTGGCTCGTTATAGGTTGGAATTAAGATATCGACGGTTGGCGTAAATGTCCCATTGAGTACATCATTTGAGAGCCGCTCGGCTTCTGGTCGTCGGTCGTTTACGCGCAGCAGCAAAACAAGTTGAATGATGCTGCCACTCAGCAGCAATAACTCCATCAAAAACAGTCCTAGGCTGAACACACCATTGAGTGGCGTACTGAGGTTGAGGGTGGAAAGCGCTCGCCACAGTAAATAACGAACGGCGAGGATCAAAAGAATACCAACCACCAACCCTCTCGACCAAGTGCGCGGTTGTGGAGACACCTTTATGACTGCCAGCACTACAATCATCAGTGCTACCGTCCAAAACAGTAGGTAATGCCCAACCATCATCGGGGCTGAAATCCACATGGGTGGGCTTGCCTCAAGCTCATCCAGCCGCTGAAAAATTGTACTGATTGTCCCCTCTCCAGCAAACCAGGCAGCAGCGATCGCACCCGATAACACCACAATTCCCAACATGATCAAAGTGGCAAGATGAGGAGATGATCTCCAACGACGAAACATTGAGATGGGATGGCGAGGATGCAGAGCACTCATCAATTTAGCCCCGATCATTATAGATATAGAACTTCAGCCAGCTCAAAGAAATTCCAGCATTGACAGAGTTCTAGTGATTCCTTGCAAATTACTGCAATGTTGACACAGACTTTAATCAGCAAAATGAGGAGAGACTGAGTGTTCTCTGAAAAACTACCAAGTTTCCTAAGCTGAATTTACTTAGAAAAGTTCCCGCTTAATTTCAGCTTTGTCCTCTGGTGAGAACGCGATCGCTAAAATAAGGCTTTACACAGGGTGAGCGGGAAGGCGTGAGTAAACAATTGCATCCAAATACGTCCTCTCCTGCTGCTGGAAAGGAGGGTGTCCTCTATGCCGTTTTCGCCTACACAGCCTGGGGATTGCTACCCGTTTACTGGAAATTGTTTGGGCAAATCCCAGCCGTCGAGGTGTTGAGCCACCGGATTCTCTGGTCGATGGTATTTCTCATCGGACTTTTGGTTTGGCAACGACGCACTTCCGAGTTCTGGGAAGTCTGGCGTTTTAAGAGAAAAGTGAGCTTCCTACTG
>NZ_JACJNU010000061.1:0-11439 GCF_014849525.1 Microcoleus sp. FACHB-SPT15
TTATTTAGTTCAGCAACTCAAACGTCCCGATATTCTCATGTCTATCGTCTAGTTGTTGGACGCGGCAATACGGCTATGCCACGCCATAGATTGTGACAGTTGCGTAAGTCCTGTGTTTGTCAGTAGTCAGTTGCTGAGGCGAGGAATCATGCATCTCAAAGTAGTTCACGGAGATGGAAGCACCGTTTTGAGAGCAGCAAACCAACGATTGGCAATCTTCTTCTCACCCGATTCATTAGGATGGCAACCATCGTAGGTGTCCTTACCCATCGCTGGATTGAAACCGCTGAACTGATTCACCGCAATGACAGGTGACTCCTGGGTGTTAGTTTCCTGTGCCAGATTCACGATCAGCCTGTTAAGCTGCTGAACTTGCGCTTCTTCCCCACAAGGGATAGTTTCGGCGATTAGCATCTTTAAGCGTGGATTAACCTTACGCAGCGTTTGAATCAGTTGCCGAAGCTCCTCGATGGTACTCTCCAGGCTTTGCCCTTGGATAATATCGTTAGACCCAAGATGAATCAGCACAATGTCGGGTTGGCTGGTGCGAACCCAGGCATCAATTTGCTTTAATATTTCATCTACTCGCCAACCCCAGTGTCCCTCGTGATCTTGGTCAAAGTCTGACAGGGGAGCAGAACCCTGAAAATGCTCTCGGTTTGACCCAACAAAATCAACGTTGTAACCAGCTTGACGCAACTGTATCCAGAGCGGACGGCGATAGCTGTTATGATTGCTGTCCGCTTGCGTAATTGAATCACCAATTGGCATGATGCGCGTTGGATTTTGAGATTGCGCGGCTTGTGGTGTCCGAGTGGGAGCGCAGGCAACGCTCAAGAGCATTCCGGCAAAACAAGTTGGCAGGATGAATCTGCGAATGAAGAGGTTCAAGTTCGACTTGAGCCGTATCATAAGGAACTCACGATGAGTCTTTAGCTTAATCGTACTCTGGACACCTTCTAAAAATCTAGACAAAGTTGGACATTGCCATTTGGTCTAACCTCACCCTTCGGTGACTGGCGAGGATTTGGTAACTCACCCGTTTCAAGGCTTACTGGCGAAGAAGGTTGATGTTCCGTCCCACTCGGAGGCGAGGTGAGGATACCCTCAAGGGCTTTCGTCCATCGAAAAAGTCGAGTTCGTGAAATACGATGTAGTTTGAGATATCGCGCTACACGATTCCACGCGCTCCATACAGGCTTGGCTTCATCCTCTGGTGTTGCCAAGCCTTGTGGTATTTTTTCGCTTAAATTCATGGCGCGACGGGCAATTACCATAGCGGCAGATGTGCCACTGTTTAGCCCGTACAATGCCATGAATTTAATCATGCCGATAACGCTGGTAAAGGCGGGATTGACTTTAATGAGTTCCACACCAAAGCGTCGGCATCGGGATTCCAACGATGTTCTAAACAAGCCAGTACTGAGGTTGGAAAGCATTTCGTTGTAGAGTTTGCTTTCTTCACTCATAGAGGCTTTTTTCTTTGAGAAGTCTAACGACTCAATGGCGATGGCACAGTTGAGGGATTCAGCTAAGGTTACGACTTCAACAACAATGTCCCTCATCCTAGCTTGGCGTTGTCCAGTACTTAGTCCCTTCCACACTAAAGGCATTTCCTGAACATAACCGATATTCCCATCTCGCTTCACATAAGCGATCGAGATATGGTCTTTATTGAAATCGATGCCAATACACCCGTTCTCAAGAGTGTGAGCGAGAGGAACTTCTGGTACATAGGTAGTGAGATGTACATACCAAGTCTCGTCTTTATGCTCTCTCCGAAACACCTGGGTCGTAATGGGCTTTTGCATTAAGAGAGCATAGTTTAAGTCTCCCTTTCGGGTTCGACCGTCCCTGTCGGAAACCTCAAAGGTTAAATCTAGATACTCCCCTAGCTCATCCCTGAGACAACGAGGAATGCGAATATTGAGCCGATATTTCCCGTTGTCATCTAGAGGGAATACCTTCATCATTGTCCCACCGCCTAATTGGGATTTGCCGACACAGTAAAACCGACCGGAACGTTTCTTTCTCCAGTCGGTTTTCCACTCTTGGTGTGAATCGTACCCATTCTCTTCTAGATGGTGTTGGGCTTTAAATAACTTGCGAGAGCCAAAGCAGATATGTAGTCTACTCTTAGACTCAAGAGACGTTACGTCTCGCTTAAGTGACTCAATCTTAAGGGTCTTAGACTTTAAGCCTAATAATGTTTTGGCAAACTTGTCTGATTCTTGCTGGTTAGCAAAACCTTTCTTTTTCGCAGTAGCTAACTGCTTTTCTAAAGCCTTGAGAGTATCTTTAGCTCGTTTGAGCTTTTTCTTTATCTGCTCTTTAATTCGAGCAATATTGAGTTCTTTGGCTGTTGCTAGCTGGTCAAGACACTGCTTAGCCTCTGTCGCAATACTATCTGCCCATGCCCAGTCAATATCAAAAGTAGATTGAAGGCGCTTTTCTACTTCGTCTTCGGTTAGTCCTAACTGAAGCCATGAAAGTGCCGTTCTTCTCCATGACTCGTATTTTTCGCCAAGGATTTCAAGGGTTGCATGATATTCGATTTTCGACTCAATCCCTACTTGAGAGCCGTGACGACGAGCCATGTCAACATTAAATGTGTTTCTCTAATTTTAGGAGCTTTCCATTTTCATCCCATCTGTAGAGGGTTTTAACGCTTACGCCGACTCGCTTGGCAAATTCGTGGAGTCGCATATCTTAGACATTCTGTACAACTTTGTCTAGGATAGTCCAAGAAAATGCTTACTAGAACGCAGCAGGATTTAGTACCATTGGTGACGGGTTGACAGGGTAGATTTTTCAAAGTAGTTACAAGCCGAGACGTTGGCGGAGGATGAATTCTGCGATCGCCAAATCCACTGGTGTCGTTACCTTGAGATTCGTCTCCTCTCCCTCCACAATTCTTACAGGTAGCCCACATCGTTCAAACAGCGCGGCATCATCCGTAACTTCCCAACCCCCGTTACGTCCTTGCTCATGACACTGCTTTAATTGTTTCACCTCAAAGCCCTGCGGAGTTTGGGCTGCCCATAGCTGCTTTCTGTCAGGTGTATCTTGAATGATTCCCGTCTCATTCACCACTTTAATTGTGTCCTTTACAGGCACAGCAGCAATTAAACCCGGACAATCTAAAAGGACAGTGGCACAACGGTCAAATAGCTGGGGCGTCGCTAAACATCTTGCCCCATCGTGAATTAACACTCGTTCGGCTGTGGCTGGCAAGGCTTGCAAGCCGTTGTAAACTGATTCTTGGCGTGTTTCCCCACCCACAATTAGCTCCACTGGCTTGGTTAGCGATACGTCAGCGAGAATCTTTTTAAAATCTGGATAGTCAGTAGGTTGTCCGATAATGCCAATCCAGTTAATAGTTTGGGCTGTCTCAGCGGCTTGAAGAGTCCACGTAAGTAGGGGTTTACCTAATAGTGTAAGGAGAAGCTTATTGCGATCGCTTCCCATTCGTCGCCCCATTCCTGCCGCTGGAATTAATAAATGCACAATATTCCTCTGTTTAGCTAGTATATGTTCCCTTAAAATTAAGCTGATAAATACGCTCAATCAATTGAGATGCGAATATTAGCCCTTGTGCCCGGTGGAATTGGCGACCAAATTCTGTTCTTTCCTACCCTCGATGACCTAAAACGGTACTACCCCGAATCCGACATCGATGTCATTGTGGAACCGCGAGCTAAAGGGGCGTATCGGGTTTCAGGCTCTGTTAATGAAGTTCTGACGTTTGATTTTAAAGACCGCAACGGCCCTGCGGACTTTGGCAACTTGCTGGGGATCATCCGCGATCGCGAATACGATGCGGCACTAACCCTAGGACGCCGCTGGTCAACCGGACTGTTGCTCTGGATGAGTGGCATTCCTACCCGTATTGGCTACAGTGCCAATGCTGGAAAGTTGTTTTTTACCAGCACGGTGCCGCTAACAACTCAGCAATATGCCGCCTGTATGTATCATGACCTCATCCGAGGGTTTGGACTCGACTCCCCCTGCCCAGAACTATCCCTCTCGCTTCCTAAGCCAGATATTGACTGGGCAGAGGCAGAACAGAAACGCTTGGGAATTACAGAAACGGGTTACATTCTCATTCATGGCGGTTCCAGCCAACTCGCTCAGTCGAAAGGCATCGACAAGATTTACCCAGTGCAGCAATGGCAACGAATCATTGACGACATTCAACAAAAACAACCACAACTCCCCATCGTGCTGCTTAAAGGTCCCGAAGATGCCAAATTGATTGCCACCATGATGCAATCCCGCTCTGATTTGAAAGTTACCTCACCAGCAGATATTGGTAAATTGGCAGCAATGATTGCTGGGGCGAATTTGATGCTGTGTACAGATAGTGCGCCCATGCATCTAGCCGTTGCTGTTGGGACTTACACGATTGCCCTCTTTGGTCCAACCGATGCGAAAAAACTTCTCCCAGAAAGTGATAAATGTGTTGCCGTGCAATCCCCAACCGGAGCGATCAAAGATATCAAACCAGAAGCTGTCTTAGAGCAAATTTGGCGTGGCTAAACCAGCAGTATTCCTTGATCGAGATGGTGTCCTGAACATTGAAGCAGGTTATCTCCACCGAGTTGAGGACTTACAGTTAATTTCCGGTGCGGCTCAGGCAGTGCGGCAACTGAATGAGCGGCAGGTGTTTTGTACGCTGGTTTCCAATCAATCGGGACCAGCGAGAGGGTATTATGCCGTTGAGCATGTTGATGCCCTCCACCACCGCCTTTGCCAACTTCTAAAAGCGGAAGCAGACGCTTACTTAGACGCTCTCTATTACTGTCCCTATCTGAGTCCTCAGGCAGGAGGTACTAACCCGGACTTTACTCGCTGGAGTACCTGGCGCAAGCCCAACACTGGGATGCTTGTTGCGGCGGCTTGGGATCATGATTTGGACTTAAGCCGGAGTTTTATGGTTGGGGATAAGGCGACTGATGTGGATATGGCGCACAATGCTGGTTGTACGGGAATCCTAGTGCAAACTGGTTTTGGTGAAGATGTACTCAGTGGCAAGTACCAGCACCATACTCGTCCGGATTATATTGCCGCTGACTTACCAGCAGCCGTTGAATGGATTTGTCAACAAATGGAAACACAATAAGCTTTTGCCTAGAGCAGCAAAGGGGGATTATTGAGGATTATTAGTGTTAGTTGTTGGGACACAAGTGATACAACCCAGTTGGATTTGGACGGAGGGGAATGGCCCTCTGGTCGCTGTAGCACTTCATGATGGTCATGATATTCGAGCGGAAGTGGCTCCACTCCTAGCTGTGAGTGAAAGCGATCGCACTCGTGAAGAAGACCCCTTCACGGCAATGTGGACAACAGTTGCTGATACGCAGATTGTTGTTAAGCGATCGCGTTTTGAGTTTGACCTCAATCGACCAAGAGAGCAAGCTGTCTACCTAAGTCTCGAAGATTCTTGTGGTCTATCCGTTTGGCGCGCCTTCTTGCACTAGTTACTCATTGGGGTAAACTTTTGGATCGAAGCAGCCGTCTCTTCGGGTTTTCCCGATGTGGGAAACACTAAAATACTCTTGATTTTGGGGTTATTAACCAGTTCTTTTAAGCGATACAATTGCTCTTCTGAAATGGCTACTCCTGCATAGTTTTCGGCATAACCTAGCTCTTGGTTAAAGTTAGCATCGTTATAAATTTGGATGAAAACTCGATCAACATCCCAATTTTGCCAATCCGCCGCAAAATAACGTTTACCCCAATAAGGATTATGATGGCAAAGGTCAAAACTTACCCTTGGATTAGCTTTCTTTATATCAGCTCTCATTTGCCGCACAAAATTAGTCAAATGGGTCGTGCGATCAACTTTGCCGGGTAAATCAGCATGATAGCCTAGGTAATCATCCCACTGAACTGCATCAATAGTTGGATACTTTTGGACGAACTCTACTGAGATTTTTTTGAATAAATTAGCAACCTCTGGGTTCTCCACATCCAGTACATAATGCTCAATACCAGCGTAGGTTTTATCGACCCCAGGCACGAGCCATCGTTTAGAAATTGCTTCGTCAAAGATTGGGCTATTTTTATCGATTTTAATCCCCTTCTCGAAATAGGCATGAACTTGCATTCCCTGCTTGTGCGCCTCATCAATCAACCAATCTAACCATTGTTCTTGAAATTGGTTGGGACAGCTTTTGTATCCAAATGTTTGCTGCATAACATCACTGTTATACATCGTGCAACCATTGCCCCACACTCCATGAATAATTGTATTTATTCCTTGACGGCGATAATAACGAACTCGTTCGCGAATCATTTGTTCGCTAGCATTATTAGTTGCTTGATACCGACTTAAATAAATTCCCCTGATTTCCTTTTTCTCCCAAGGAGTTTGAGGTGATGGTGATTTCTTCGGGGTTACGGCTAATGATGGAACTTGTGGTTTGGTTGTTGGTGTCCCAGTTGGAATAACTGGTGACAGGGGAGAATTAGCAACAGGTACACGCGGCGTCGGCACCGGAGTCAAATTGGGAGTGGTTGGTTGTTGATTATTTGGTAAAAATTGGCTGATACCTAAATTATCTAGATTACCTAGAATATCTAGATGCCTAAAGCCCCAATAACCAACACCTAACAAAACTAGGACTAATGAAAGTGGAATACTCGCACATCCACATCCCTTGTTTTCTTTTTTAGGTGGCATGGCAACTCTCGCGTGATTGTTCAACTCGGACAGCAACCACTCCTCGCAGGAGTAGAAAGCTTCTCTTTGAACTTCAACGGGAAAATCATTGTTTCCGCTTCTTGCGGCTGCACTGGCGATTGAAAAGGGGTGAGGGTTAGAGTAATTGGTGCGATCGCATTCCCTGAAACAGGCACCCCTATTGTAGTGCTACGAGTTGGGCGAAGCGGGGTAATCTAGCGTTTGAGGTGGTGGATGAGCGGCACGTTCCCTATCGTTACGGCAAGGGGTGATCTGACTCAATTATCCGCCGTCACACTTCCATCGAACATGATCTCGAACTCTGCCGCTGGCATCCACCTTGCCAGAAAGCGTTTATGATTTTCAGCCTCGGCGCGGCTATAGAAGCGAGCTACTGTATAGTGTTGAGCGTTTGGCAAGAGCCTCACAAGTGTCCAAGGGTAATTCTGCTGATTCCAAATGCGATCGCCTTCGGCACAGCCAAGCTGAACGCCTTTATTCGGAAAATCTTGTAGAGACGTGCCAGGGTGCGTCTCTACACTCCGACCACAGCCCCGATGCTCCAATATAGAGTGAATCTGTGATAGAAGTTGCGATCGCTCTGGTGTGCCATCATTCGGTAATAAACTCCATTCACCCACTGGCGCTGGTAGCCAAGCCAGGGTATAGGAAACTGTTCCTTTGCGAAAATGCCAAGACAAGCGGTGTGTGTGCTTACGGCACTGGAAACCGTCGGCTCTTAAAGCCGCAACAATCCTGTCCGCATCAGCTTTGAGGCGAAGCCATTGTGAATGTTTCATTGCTATGATTCTTGTAATTACTAATTAGAGAGGGGCGATAAGCCTAACGGCATGGCTTCGCTTACCGCGTACACTTTGCCAAAGGCGCGATAGCGAAGCGCTGCTGCGAAAGCACAGATCGCCCTTTACTCATGGAAGACTTGAAACAGTACGAGCTGGTAATTTTTTGATAATCGTCTAGGCATCACCTCCTTACTCCACACATCCACCAAAATTTCAGTCCACTTGAGTGGACTTGAGCTATGAGCCAAGAGTTTTAACTCTTGGCGGACTTGCCTGGTATGAGAAACTACCGATAGAGAAACAGGGAAACTTCCTCTAGGCGTTTCCCCATTATTTTTATGTTCCAATGGGTAAACTTTACCCATCGCTAGGTAAGATGGTAGACGATAGAAACTCAAATAGCAACCCCAATTTACCCAGTCTCAAGCAAGTGCGTGAGCGTTTAGGGATGACTCAAGAAGAATTCGCTAGCGACTTGGGAATAACCCGCAAGACGCTTGGCAATCATGAAAGAGGCGCACACCAACTGAAGCTTTCTCTAGGACAAATCAAACGATTGAAAGAACTCTTAGAACAAGCTGGAATGTCGATTGACGACTTACCTGATGACATCGACTGAGAAGTTCATATCTTGCACCTGGCGGTTGAAACCGCAGCTACACAAACAAAACCTGCCTCCGCAGGTTACAACACCCATGATTTTTGGTTAGTCCGCGCAGGCGGACTTAGTTTGTATAGCCCCAGAATTCCATTCTGAGGGCATGGTGCAAGATGTCGGTTTGGCAAAATGGTTATGGTAGCGTTGTAAGTGCTGCTAACTCTGGGAATATGTCATACAGTGACTTCAAAACGATTGACCAAGCCGTTTCTACCCTCGGATTAACAGTCGAGGATATTCCTCATTTCTTTAGTCAGGTGACACCCATTGAACCTTCTCAACGGCTTAAGGAAACGCTGGATGAAACGTTAGATTTAGCGGCAAGTATTAGTACAGAGAAAGCTCGGTCTGAATTAATTATTACTCCGATTTTATTGGAAGTAAGACGGATGTTTAAGAATAAAATTGGTTATTTTTCGGGCAATACATTTAATGTTGACGAAGCAAAAGGTTTGACGGGTGCCTGTGATTTTATTTTAAGTGCATCAAGCAATCAATCACTAGTTACTGCTCCTGTCTTAACTTTGGTTGAAGCGAAAGATAATGATATTCGTATTGGGTTAGGACAATGCGTAGCTCAAATGGTTGCTGCCCAAATATTTAATGCTCGTAAAGGACTGGAACAGCCAGTGGTGTATGGTGCAGTTTCAACGGGAACTAACTGGAAGTTTATAATGTTAGAAAACCAAGTGGTTAAAATTGATTTAACTGAATATTTCATTACCCAGTTGAATCAAATATTAGGCATTCTCGCTGAACCATTTAGGATTTATTTTGAGGGAGCGATCGCGTAGGTTGGGTCTGGCTGTATGTAGGTATGGGTGCGGCACTCCCACCATTTATTCTCTACATTCAGAGTGTGCGATCGCCCCTAGGTTAAGATGTCAGTAAGCGGTAGCCAATCATGGTTGTTATGAGCCAACTACAAGCAAAACTGCCAACCGATACCTGGGTGAATGCTACCTGGGACGAATACCTTCAGGCGATCAGCGATCCAGCCTATGAGAAAGCCAGAGGCTACTACTATAACGGACGCATGAGGTTGGAGATGTCTGCGCTTGGTAACCCCCATTCCCGTGACCATTTTATTGTTATTGCTGCGATCGCACTCTTTGCAAGTACTCGAAACATTGATTTGGACGGTCACGACAACTGCACTTACCGCAAGACAGGCTATCAGGAAGCGCAACCGGATGTCTCGTTTTATCTAGGTGCTAATGCAGAAACAGTGCCTTGGGATGCAACCATCATAGACCTCGATACCTACCCACCCCCTGATCTGGTGATCGAAGTTGCTTATTCTTCCTTGGCAGATGACAAAGGTGAGAAACGTCTACTCTACGAATCACTTGGAGTGCGCGAATATTGGATTATTGATGTGCAAAATGTTCAGGTAATCGCGTTTGAGATCCAGAATCGAGGCAGTCGTAGAATTGACCAGTCCCAGGTGCTTCCAGGTTTAAACATTGCGGTTTTAGAAGAAGCGTTTCGGCGTAGTCGGCAAATGAATCATGGCAAAGTGAGTGCTTGGTTGTTGTCCCAGTTTCAAGCTTGAGCGATCGCACCGTTTATTTTCCACATCCAGACTGTGCGATCAGCTTTGCTCGTGCCGAATGCGATCGCCTCGAAGTCGAATATCTTGCGGGAAGGCGATCGTGAGTCAGAGAGAGCTTCTATCTGGATGAAGACACCATTAACACTGCACTGATAAAAGCTTTGCGGAATGCAAGTCTAAATGTTGTCACAGTTGCGGATGCTGGCAGATTGGGGTATCCCGATGAAGATCAACTGATTTGGGCAACAGAGCAAGGACGAGTCATCTATAGCTTCAATATTGGTGATTTTTGCCGCTTGCATCGTGGTTTCATGCACTTTGTCTTTTGCTATAAAACTATCCAGATAGGTATTCTAAAAGTTCAGCAATAGCTGCATTTTTCATTGTTCTGGCTCTAATAGGTCCGACTTGATAAATTTTATTGATCAGATACTCTTCATCCAGCGATAGCAAGGATTCAATCGTAATTACCCCTACACCTTTAAGCTTCTCCTTTTGCCAATCCGTTAAATCGAGTACATTAATGTCCTGCAAAAGCTGTTTTCTAACCGTCTCCGCAATTTCTTCATCTTGAACTTCACGAAGATTCTGTTGAGGTAAGCTTTGGTAGGCAGAATGATTTGCTCCAAACTCGTTAATTCTTCTAATATCTAAATTTCTACCAAGAATTTCAGAGTATGATTGAGGGTTTGAGTCTAATGATAAAACACAACCATACTTAATTTCATATCGAGTTCCGATCTTTGAATGGCTATTTCTTACACCATCATCTATCTTTCTAATTATTCCTGTGTAACACAAAAGCCGAAGTGCTTCCTTAACCATTTCTGGTACATCTTTATGAATCCAGAAATATACAGTTAACTCTTCTTTCCCGTTACTAATTTGCCAATGGTTTTTATTATGAATTGCTTGTAAAACTTGATTTTCTAAAAAATTTCTGCCCCAATCAACTAAAGTTTTATGTCCTGTATACTTCTCACCTAGTTTTGTATGTTCAGACCATATTTCAGCACGATAGTAGTTTCTGATAACAGACTCTACCTCGGAAACATTAACTTTGCTACACTTAGAGATAGTTTTGAAAAAGATTCTGGGATTGCCACTTGCTGAAAGGGCTAGTGTATTGAACAAATTTCTCTGTTTCTCTAATGCTATTCTCGTTCCATCATCTGCCTGCTTTGAAAACATTTTCCACATTATGTGAAGGTAATCCGGTTCTAAAATGTCCCTTTCAATCTGCTTAAAAGTGGCATCATGTGTTGGTTCAAAAAAGTTTCCATAATGTGTGACTCCGGGATAAACAGCGGCATTACATGAAATGTAAGGAGATCTAAAATCACGGAACAGGGTGAAGAATTGTCTTTGCTGTTCCGGTCTGAAGACATGGGCTGCTTCATCAAAAAATATAATAATTCTATCTATATTTAAACTTGTGCAAATTTCCTCAAATGCATCTCGAACTTCACTTATATCTGGTATTTCAATTGGCTCAACAGCTTCGCCAGGATTTTTGTAGGAATTCTCATATCTATAGACAATTCGTTCAAGATTGTTCTCTAAAGTACCGGGATCTTGATTTCTGCTATCTGAGAGCAACGAAGAAGCATATGAGTTAACTATATCCCTCTTCTGTCACTCTCCGAAATACGAAGTAACAAGAAAGCCAAACTATCCATCAGGAAAAAAAGGTTGAAATTGATTCATGGCATGAATTAACTCGTGAAAGCCGAGCAAC